>JAKAQU010000018.1 GCA_021819535.1 Pseudomonadota bacterium
GGAGAACAAGACGATGGCCAAGGCGAAATTCGAGCGCAATAAGCCGCACTGCAACATCGGCACGATCGGCCATGTGGATCATGGCAAGACGTCGCTGACGGCAGCGATCACCAAGGTTCTGGCGAAATCCGGCGGGGCGACGTTCACCGCCTATGACCAGATCGACAAGGCGCCCGAGGAGCGCGCCCGCGGCATCACGATCTCGACCGCGCATGTCGAATACGAGACGCAGAAGCGTCATTACGCGCATGTCGACTGCCCCGGCCATGCCGACTATGTGAAGAACATGATCACTGGGGCTGCGCAGATGGATGGCGCGATCCTTGTCGTCTCCGCCGCCGACGGCCCGATGCCGCAGACCCGCGAGCATATCCTGCTCGCCCGTCAGGTCGGCGTGCCGGCGCTGGTGGTATTCCTCAACAAGGTGGACATGGTCGACGATCCCGAGCTTCTGGAACTCGTCGAGATGGAAGTGCGCGAGCTGCTGTCGAGCTATCAGTTTCCCGGCGATGACATTCCGATCATCAAGGGCTCGGCGCTCTGCGCGCTCGAGGACCGCAATCCGGAGCTTGGCGAGCAGGCGGTGCTCAAGCTCATGGAGGCGGTCGATGCCTATATCCCGCAGCCGGAGCGCCCAAAGGACCGGCCGTTCCTGATGCCGATCGAGGATGTGTTCTCGATTTCCGGCCGTGGCACTGTGGTCACCGGCCGTATCGAGCGCGGGTTGGTGACGGTTGGCGATGAGGTCGAGATCGTCGGTCTCCGCGCGACGCAGAAGACCATCGTCACCGGCGTCGAGATGTTCCGCAAATTGCTCGACCGCGGTGAGGCGGGCGATAATATCGGCGCGCTGCTGCGCGGCACCAAGCGCGAGGATGTCGAGCGCGGCCAGGTGCTCGCCAAGCCCGGCTCGATCACCCCGCACACCAGGTTCAAGGCGGAAGCCTATATCCTGACCAAGGAAGAGGGCGGGCGTCATACGCCGTTCTTCACCAATTACCGGCCGCAATTCTACTTCCGCACGACCGATGTCACCGGCATCGTGAAGCTGCCGGAAGGGACGGAGATGGTGATGCCGGGCGATAATGTCTCCATGGATGTGGAGTTGATCGCGCCGATCGCGATGGATGATGGCCTCCGCTTTGCCATTCGTGAGGGTGGCCGCACGGTCGGGGCCGGCGTCGTCGCCAAGATCGAGGCATAAGGCCACGATCGGGCGATAACGTAGAGCTGGAATGGACCCATGGACAACCAGAATATCCGCATCCGCCTGAAGGCGTATGATCACCGCGTGCTCGACAACAGCACGAAGGAGATCGTGAACACGGCCAAGCGCACGGGCGCGCGGGTTCGTGGGCCGATTCCGCTGCCGACGCATATCGAGCGGTTCACCGTGAACCGCTCGCCACATGTCGACAAGAAAAGCCGCGAACAGTTCGAAATTCGCACCCATCGTCGTCTTCTCGATATCGTCGAACCCACGCCGCAGACGGTCGATGCTCTGATGAAGCTCGATCTCGCTGCCGGCGTGGACGTCGAGATCAAAATCTGAATCCTCTGATCTGAAGAAAGCGTCATGCGCACCGGATTATTGGCAAGAAAGTTGGGGATGACCCGGCTGTTCAAGGAGGACGGCACGCATGTGCCGGTGACCGTTCTGCATCTCGACGAGGTGCAGGTGGTCTCGGTGCGCGATGCCGCGCGGGATGGCTACACCGCATTGCAGCTTGGCTTCGGCCACGCCAAGGTGAAGAACGTGAGCAAGCCCAATCGCGGTCATTTCGCCAAGGCCAAGGTCGAGCCGAAGCGGAGGCTGGCCGAGTTCAGGGTGGCGGCGGATGCCGTTTTGGAGCCGGGGGCGACGCTGTCGGCGGCTCATTTCTCGATCGGCCAGAAGGTCGATGTGTGCGCGACATCCAAGGGCAAAGGTTTCGCGGGGGCGATGAAGCGGTGGAATTTCCGCGGCCTCGAAGCGAGCCACGGCGTTTCCATCAGCCATCGCAGCCACGGCTCGACCGGCAATCGCCAGGATCCGGGCAAGACTTTCAAGAACAAAAAAATGGCCGGCCATCTCGGTGACGAACGGGTGACGACGCTCAATCTCGAGGTTGCGCATGTCGATGCCGAGCGCGGCCTGATCATGATCAAGGGCGCGGTGCCGGGGGCCAAAGGGGCGATCGTTCTGGTGCGCGATGCGATCAAGCGTCCGCGCCCCGCGGATGCGCCCTATCCGGCGGCGCTGGCGGGCTGAGGGACGGGCGATGGAAATCGAAATCAGAACGCTGGACAACCAGGCGGCCGGCATCGCGACGCTGGATGACGCGGTGTTCGGTATCGCGCCGCGCGGGGACGTGATGGCTCGCGTGGTGCATTGGCAACTCGCCAAGCGCCGGGCCGGGACGCACGCCGTCAAGGGCATGGGCGAGGTCTCCGGCACGACGCGCAAGCCCTACAAGCAGAAGGGCACGGGGCGCGCGCGCCAGGGCAGCCTGCGGGCGCCGCAGTTCCGCACCGGTGGTGTCGTGCATGGCCCCGTGGTGCGCGATCATGGCTATGATCTGCCGAAGAAAGTGCGACGGCTCGGCCTGATTTCGGCGCTTTCGAAGAAATGTGCCGAAGGCAAGCTCGTGGTGCTCGACGGTGCCGGCGCGGGCGGCAAGACCAGCGATCTCGCCGGCAAGTTCAAGACGCTTGGCTGGCGTTCGGCGCTCATCCTCGATCGCGAAGTCGATCCCGGGTTTCTCCGCGCCAGCCGCAATCTGCCGGGGATCGATGTGCTGCCTTCGGTCGGCGCCAATGTTTACGACATTCTGCGCCATGACGTGCTCGCCATCACCGCCGCCGGGGTGGCGGCACTGATCGAGCGGCTGACGCGGGAGATCGCGCGATGACATCGCCCTATAAACTCGGCCAGTCGGCGTGCAAGCGGGCGAAGACGCTCTCGCGCGAGGATATGTATCGGATCATCCGAAGCCCGGTGGTGACGGAAAAGGCAACGATACTTGGCGAGCGCCACCAGATGGCGTTCCGCGTTGCGGCCGAGGCCACCAAGCCCGAGATCAAAGCGGCGATCGAGGGGTTGTTCGGTGTGTCGGTGACGGCGGTGAACACGCTCGTCGTCAAGGGCAAGACCAAGCGCTTCCGCGGCCGGCCCGGGCGGCGGAGCGATGTGAAAAAAGCCTATGTGACGCTCGCCGAAGGTCAGACCATCGATCTGACCGCCGGGCTCGCGTGAGGGGGCGGCGATGGCGCTGAAAAACTTCAACCCGGTTACGGCGAGCCTGCGCGGCACAATTCTCGTCGATCGCGGCGAGTTGTGGAAGGGAAAGCCGGTCAAGGCGCTGACGCGCGGCAAGACCGGCACGGGTGGGCGCAATAATCATGGTCATATCACGTCGCGGTTTCGCGGCGGCGGCCATAAGCAGACCTATCGCCTGGTCGATTTCCGGCGGCGCAAATTCGACGTGCCGGCAACGGTCGAGCGGCTGGAATATGATCCCAACCGGTCTGCTTTCCTTGCGCTGATCAAGTATCAGGACGGCGAACTCGCTTATATTCTCGCGCCGCAGCGGCTCCGCGCCGGTGATGTCGTGGTTTCCGGCCAGCGGGTCGATATCAAGCCCGGCAATGCGATGCCGATGGCGACGATCCCGGTCGGCACTATCATCCACAATATCGAAATGAAGCCCGGCGCTGGCGGCAAGATCGCGCGTGCTGCCGGCACGTTCGCCCAGCTCGTCGGCAAGGATGCGGGTTATGCCCAGATCAAGCTGATGTCGGGCGAACTGCGCATGGTGCGCGCGGAATGCATGGCGAGTATCGGCGCGGTCTCCAATCCTGACAACGCCAATGCCCATATCGGCAAAGCCGGCCGGCAGCGCTGGCTCGGGCGGCGGCCGCATAATCGCGGCGTGGTGATGAACCCGGTCGATCATCCGCATGGCGGTGGCGAGGGGCGCACGTCGGGTGGGCGCCATCCGGTGACGCCGTGGGGCAAGCCGACCAAGGGCTACAAGACACGCGTGAACAAGCGCACGGATAAGCTGATCATCCGTCGCCGCAACAAGGGGAAGGGCTGAGCCATGGCTCGTTCCGTCTGGAAGGGGCCGTTCGTCGACGGCTATCTTCTCAACAAGGCTGAGGCCGTGCGTGCATCGGGGCGTAACGAGATCATCAGGATCTGGTCCCGCCGCTCGACGATCCTGCCGCAATTCGTGGGGCTGACCTTCGGCGTCTACAATGGCCGCAAGTTTCTCCCCGTGCAGGTCAATGAGAACATGGTCGGGCATAAATTCGGTGAGTTCTCGCCGACCCGCACGTTCACCGGCCATTCGGCCGACAAGAAGGCGAAGCGGGGCTGAGATGAGCAAGCCGAAGCACGAACGCCGATTGGACAGCAACGAGGCGGAGGCGGTGATGCGCAATCTGCGCATCAGCCCGCGCAAGCTCAATCTCGTCGCTGGGCTCATTCGCAACCGGCCGGCGGCGCAGGCGGTCGCGACGCTCACCTTCAGCAAGCGACGCATCGCCGGCGATGTGAAGAAGGTGTTGCAGAGCGCGATCGCCAATGCCGAGAACAATCATTCGCTCGATGTCGACCGGTTGATCGTCTCCCGTGCCGAGGTCGGGCGCGCGGTGGTGATGCGGCGCTTTCATGCGCGTGGCCGCGGCCGTTCGGCACGGGTCGAGAAATGGTTCAGCCATCTGCGTATCGTCGTTGCGGAACTCCCCGAGATCACGGAAACGGGCGCGACGCAGGTTGAGGAAGGGGCGGCGTAGTCGATGGGACACAAGGTCAATCCGGTCGGGCTCAGGCTCGGCATCAATCGGACCTGGGATAGCCGCTGGTATGCCGGCAGCGATTACGCGCAGCTTTTGCACGAGGATATCCGGCTGCGCGAGCGTTTGCGGAGCAAGCTGCACGCGGCGGGTGTTTCGCGTATCGTGATCGAGCGGCCGGCGAAAAAGCCGCGCGTGACCATCTATGCGGCGCGGCCCGGGGTGGTGATCGGGCGCAAGGGTCAGGATATCGATGCGCTGCGTAAGGATCTTTCGTCGATGGCGAAGACCGACGTCACGCTCAATATCGTCGAGATCAGGAAGCCGGAGATCGATGCGACGCTGGTTGCCGAAAACATCGCCCAGCAGCTCGAACGCCGGGTTGCTTTCCGCCGCGCGATGAAACGTGCCGTGCAATCGGCGATGCGGCTCGGCGCGCAAGGCATCCGCATCAATTGCGGCGGCCGCTTGGGTGGGGCCGAGATTGCACGCATGGAGTGGTATCGCGAAGGCCGTGTGCCGCTGCACACGCTGCGTGCCGATATCGACTACGGCATCGCCACCGCCAAGACCACTTATGGCACGTGCGGGGTGAAAGTGTGGATCTTCAAAGGTGAGATCCTGGCTCAGGATCCGATGGCGCAGGATCGACGCGCCGCGGAACAGGCACCGCAGCGCTGAGGGTCATGCAACATGCTTTCTCCCAAGCGGACTAATTACCGCAAGGCCCATAAGGGGCGTATCCATGGTCTCGCCAAGGGTGGGACGACGCTGAATTTCGGCGCGTTCGGCCTCAAGGCGCTCGAGCCGGAGCGCATCACCGCGCGCCAGATCGAGGCAGCGCGGCGTGCCATCACGCGTGCGATGAAGCGCGCCGGCCGGGTTTGGATCCGGATTTTTCCCGATGTTCCGGTGTCGCGCAAACCGGCCGAGGTGCGCATGGGTTCGGGCAAGGGCGCGCCAGAATTCTGGGTCTGTCGCGTCAAGCCAGGGCGGATCATGTTCGAAATCGATGGCGTCGCGCCGGAACTCGCGCGTGAAGCGCTCGATCTCGGCGCCGCCAAGCTGCCGATCAAAACCAAGTTGGTGACCCGGATGGGAGATGCTTGAGATGGGCAAGGCGCGCGACATCCGCACCAAGACCCCAGATGAACTGCAAAGCCTGCTGCTCGATCTGAGCAAGGAGCGGTTCAATCTCCGTTTTCAGCGTGCCACCGGCCAGCAGGAGGGTACTGCGCGGATTCGCGCGGTGCGGCGGGAGATCGCGCGGGTCAAGACAATTCTGGCGGAGAAGCAGCGCCTTCCCGCCGTGCAATCCTGAGGGGCGAGCGCGTATGCCAAAGCGCATTCTGACCGGCCGTGTCGCGAGCGACAAGATGGACAAGACCGTGACGGTGCTTGTCGATCGGCGTGTGATGCATCCGCTCTATAAGAAGTTCATCCGCCGTTCGAAGAAATACGCGGCGCATGACGAGAACAATCTGTGCAAGGCGGGTGATTTGGTGCGCATCATCGAGTGCCCGCCGATCAGCAAGCGCAAGACCTGGCTCGTGATCGAGCGCAACGGCGAGGCGCTGGCCGGCGTCGAAAACAAGGCGTGAGGAGCGGGGCATGATCCATCCCGAAACCAATCTCGAAGTCGCCGATAATTCCGGCGCGCGCCGGGTGCAGTGCATCAAGGTGCTCGGCGGCTCGAAGCGCAAGACCGCCTCGGTCGGCGATGTCATCGTCGTCTCGATCAAGGAGGCTATTCCGCGCGGCAAGGTGAAGAAGGGCGACGTTCATCAGGCAGTGATCGTGCGGACCTCGTTTCCGGTGCGCCGCGCCGACGGCAGCGCGATCCGCTTCGACCGCAACGCCGCTGTTCTGATCAACAAGCAGCAAGAGCCGATCGGGACGCGTATTTTCGGCCCCGTCGTGCGCGAGTTGCGCGCCAAGCGCTTTATGAAGATCATCTCGCTGGCGCCGGAGGTGCTGTGATGGCGGCGCGAATCAAAAAGGGCGACCGGGTGATCGTCATCAGCGGCGCTGCCAAGGGCGGGCGCGGCGAGGTCTTGCGTGTGCTGCCGCGCGAGAACCGGGCGGTTGTGCAGGGCGTGGCGATGGTCAAACGCCATCTCAAGCCCCGCGGCATGGGACAGCCCGGCGGCATCGAGCGGCGGGAGGCGGCGATCCATTTGTCCAATCTGATGCTCATCGACCCCAAGACCGACAAACCGACCCGGGTCGGCTTCCGCGTTTTGGAAGACGGGCGCAAGGTGCGGGTCGCGAAGGCGAGCGGCCAGGTCGTCGAGGCGTGAGGGGGATGGCATGAGCGAGACCGAACATCAGCCGCTGCCGCGTCTTTTGCAGCGCTATCGTGATGAGTTGCGGGCCAGCCTGCAGGCGGAATTCAACTACAAAAATCCGATGCAGGTGCCGAAGCTGGAGAAGATCGTCATCAACATGGGGGTTGGGGAGGCGACGGCGGATCAGAAGAAACTCGATGCCGCCGTGTCCGAACTTACGATGATCGCCGGCCAAAAAGCGGTCAAGACACTGGCGAAGAAGGCGATCGCCGGCTTCAAGATCCGCAAGGGCTTGCCGATTGGCTGCAAGGTGACGTTGCGCCGAGCCCGCATGTACGAGTTTCTCGACCGGCTCACCACGATCGCGATGCCGCGGGTGCGCGATTTTCGCGGGATCGCCGGCAAAGGTTTTGACGGGCGCGGCAATTTCGCGATGGGGATGCGCGAGCAGATCGTCTTTCCGGAGATCAACTACGACAAAGTCGATGCCGTGCGCGGCATGGATATCGTTTTCGTCACCACCGCGCGCAGCGATGCGGAAGCCAAAGCCCTGCTCAAGGGCTTCGGCATCCCGTTCGTCGCGTGATCGGCTTGGTTTTGGCACGCAGGGTTTTTTGGAAAACCGTTGGGCGTTGGGTCGCCTGACAGGTTCCGGAGGATAAAGATCGATATGTCCAAACTTTCGGCAGTCAATCGCAACAAGCGGCGCGAAGAGATGGCGGCGCGCGATCGCGGCAAGCGTAAGGCACTGAAAACCATTCTGATGGACCGGGCGCGCCCCGTGGAAGAGCGGTTCGAGGCCTCGCTCAAGCTCGCGCAATTGCCGCGCAACGGCGCCGCCGGTCGCGTGCGGCTGCGCTGCGAGCTGACCGGGCGGTCGCGCGGCAATTACCGCAAGTTCAAGCTTTGCCGTATCGCCTTGCGCGATCTTGCCAGCGCCGGACAAATTCCCGGCCTGGTCAAGGCGAGCTGGTAAGAGAGGAGCGATCATGGCGCTTACCGATCCGCTCGGCGACATGCTGACCCGCATTCGCAATGCCCAGCGTTCGCGGCATAGCGTTTGCCTCGCGCCGGCATCGCGGCTCCGCGCAAATGTGTTAGAGGTGCTGAAACGCGAGGGTTTCATCCGCGGCTTTTCCGCCGAGGAGTTGCGCCCGGGCGTTGCGCAGTTGCGCATCGAATTGAAATACAGCGAGGGTGAGCCGGTGATCAAGGAGATCACCCGGGTTTCGCGCCCTGGCCGGCGGGTCTATTCCAAGATCAAGGAGTTGCCCAAAGTTTATGCCGGGCTCGGTATTTCGATCCTGTCCACGCCGCGCGGCGTGTTGAGCGATGCCGAGGCGCGCGCTGCCAATGTTGGCGGCGAAGTGCTTTGCCGGGTGTTCTGAGGAGGGACGCATGTCGCGCGTAGGCAAATATCCGGTGCCGATTCCAGAGGGTGTGCAGGTGGCGATCGCCGGGCGCAGCCTTTCGGCCAAGGGCAGGCTTGGCGAACTCACGCTCGCGCTGTCCGAGGATGTCGAGGTCAAGGTCGAGGACAAGGCGGTGAAGGTCGCGCCGCGGGGCGGGGAGCGGCGTGCGCGTGTGATGTGGGGCACGACACGGGCGCTGGTCGCGAATATGGTGCGTGGCGTGTCGGCGGGCTATGAACGCAGCATGGAGATTACCGGGACAGGTTTTCGCGCCGCGGTGCAGGGGCAGAACCTGGTCATCAATCTCGGTTTTTCGCATGACGTCGTCTATCCAATCCCGCGCGGGATCAAGATTTCCTGCGAGAAGCCGACATCGATCAAGGTCGAGGGCATCGACAAGCGTCTGGTCGGGCAGGTGGCCGCCGAAATCCGGAGCTTCCGCCCGCCTGAGCCGTACAAGGGCAAGGGCGTGCGTTATGCCGACGAGGTGATCCGGCGCAAAGAAGGTAAGAAGAAGTAATGAGCAGCAAGCAGGATCTTCAGGGGCGTCGGCGCGAGCGTCTGCGCTTCCAGTTGCGCCACAAGAGCGGCGGCCGCTTGCGGCTTTCGGTGTTCCGCTCCGGCAAGCACATTTATGCGCAGGTGATCGACGACAATGCCGGCCGCACGCTGGTCGCGGCGTCGAGCCTTGAGGCCGCGCTGCGCAAGGCACTCCCGACCGGCGCCAATCGGGCGGCGGCGGCAATGGTCGGCAAGCTGCTCGCCGAGCGCGCGCTGGCGGCGGGGGTCAAGGAGGTCGTGTTCGATCGCGGCGCGTATTTCTATCATGGCCGCGTCAAGGCGCTGGCCGATGCGGCCCGTGAAGGCGGGCTCGCCTTCTGAGGGAACGAAGCATGGCACGGGAACCGAGGGAAGGCCGCGGCCGCGAGCGTGGTCGCGAGCGCGAAAGCGGCGACGATCTGATGGACAAGCTCGTGTCCATCAACCGCGTGGCCAAGGTGGTCAAGGGCGGGCGGCGCTTCGCCTTTGCAGCCTTGGTGGTGGTTGGCGACCAGAAGGGCCGCGTCGGCTACGGCGCCGGCAAAGCGCGCGAGGTGCCGGAGGCGATCCGCAAGGCGACCGAGCGCGCCAAGCGCACCATGATCCGGGTGCCGATGCGCGAGGGCCGCACACTCCATCATGATGTCGAAGGGCATTTCGGGGCCGGCCAAGTGGTGCTGCGTTCGGCGCCGGCAGGCACCGGCATCATTGCCGGCGGGCCGCTCCGCGCGGTGTTCGAAACGCTCGGCCTCGGCGACGTGGTGGCAAAGAGCCTTGGCAGCCGCAATCCGCACAACATGGTCAAGGCGACGTTCGCGGCCTTGCAGCGTTGCGTGAGCCCGCGGCATGTCGCGGCGCGCCGGGGCAAGAAGGTCTCCGATCTGCTCGGGCGGCGCGAGACCGCGTCGCCGCAGGAGGGCGCCGATGCCTAACATGCTCCGGGTGACGCAAATCGCCTCCGCCGCCGGGCGCAAGCCGGGCCAGCGCGAGACCCTGATCGGGCTCGGGCTCAACAAGCTGCACCGCTCGCGCGTGCTGGCCGATACGCCGGCGACGCGCGGCATGATCCGCAAGGTTGCGCATCTCGTCGCGGTGACCGATCTTCCCGAGACTTCTGAAGCGACGGCCGAGGAGGGCGCGCGGTAATGTTCCTCAATGAATTGCGCGACAATCCGGGTGCCCGCAAGCGCTCGAAACGGCTTGGCCGTGGCATCGGTTCGGGGAAAGGCAAGACGTCCGGCAAGGGCGTCAAGGGCCAGAAGGCGCGCGAGGGCGTGTCGCTGAACGGGTTCGAGGGTGGCCAGCTGCCGATCTATCGCCGGCTTCCCAAGCGCGGCTTCGTCAATATCTTCCGCAAGGTCTATGCCCCGCTCAATCTCGGCGTCTTGCAAAAGGCGATCGCCGAAGGCCGCATCGACGCGTCACAGCCGATCACCGAGGCGGCGATGGTGGCGGCCCGGCTGGTGCGCGGGCGCGGCGTGGCCGGGGTTCGCCTGCTCGCCGAGGGCGGCATCGCCCAGGCGGTGACGATCAGGGTTTCCGGGGCGTCGGCGGCGGCGGTGCGTGCCGTGACCGAAGCCGGCGGCCAGGTCGAAATCACCGCGAAGCCGCCGGAAGGCGAGGCGGCCGCAGCCGGCTGAGGCCGTGGCCGCGCGCCAGTTTTCAGGCGGGCATCGAAGATCGCGCTCGTGAGGTCTCGCGTGATCGGGATGGGCTTGCCTCCGATGCCCCCGGCAGGGCACAATTCCGCGTGAGCCGCGACAGGCGGCGAGGATAAGGGGAAGCGCATGGCCTCGGCAGCCGAGCAATTGGCCTCCAGTCTCAATCTCGGCGTACTCGCGAAGGCGACCGAACTCAAGAAGCGCATCTGGTTCACCCTCGGCGCGCTGATCGTCTATCGCGTCGGCACCTATATTCCGCTGCCCGGGGTCGATACCTCGGTGATGGGCGAGCTGATGGCTCAGCACGGGGGCGGCATTCTCGGCATGTTCGACATGTTCACCGGCGGCGCCCTCCGGCGGATGACGGTGTTCGCGCTCAACATCATGCCCTATATCAGCGCCAGCATCATCGTCCAGCTCATGTCGGCGGCGCTGCCCTCGCTCGAAGCCCTCAAGAAGGAGGGGGAGAGCGGGCGCAAGAAAATGAACCAATATACCCGCTACCTCACCGTGGTGATCGCCATGTTCCAGGCCTATGGCATCACGCTCGGGCTGGAGAGCATGCGGGGGAGCTTCGGCCCGGCGGTGATCGATCCCGGCTGGTTCTTTCGCCTGAGCGCGGTCGTGACGCTGGTCGGCGGGACGATGTTCCTGATGTGGATCGGTGAGCAGATCACCGCGCGCGGCATCGGCAACGGCATCAGCCTGATCATCTTCTCCGGCATCGTCGCCAATCTTCCGCACGCCTTGGCGAGTTTGCTCGAACTCGGGCGCACCGGGGCGCTATCGCCGGTGTTCATCGTCGGCTTCATGATCATCGCCGTTCTAGTGATCGGCTTCATCGTCTTCATGGAGCGCGCGCATCGGCGGGTGGTGGTGCAATATCCGAAACGCCAGGTAGGCAGCCGCATGTTCGGCGGCGATCAGACTCATATGCCGCTCAAGCTCAACACCTCGGGCGTCATTCCGCCGATTTTCGCCAGTTCCATCCTGCTCATTCCGGCCACGATCGCCGGTTTCTCGCATGGCGGCGGGCCGGTCTGGGTGAACTGGATCGTGGCTCAGCTCGCCCATGGCCAGCCACTCTACATGGCGCTCTATGCGGGGCTGATCATCTTCTTCGCCTATTTCTATACGGCGGTGGTGTTCAACCCGCAGGAAACCGCGGACAATCTCAAGAAATACGGTGGTTTCATCCCCGGTATCCGCCCGGGTAACGCAACGGCGGAGTATTTCGACTATATCCTGACGCGGCTTACCACCATCGGTGCCATCTATGTCGCGGCGGTTTGCCTGTTGCCCGAAATTCTTATCAACCATTACGGCGTGCCGTTCTATTTCGGCGGCACCAGCCTGATGATCATCGTCTCGGTGACGATGGACACCATCACCCAGATCCAGTCGCATCTCCTTGCGCATCAATATGAAGGGCTCATCCGCAAGGCGCGGGTGCGCGGGCGGGTGCGCTGATGGTCGATACGGGCGGCGGGCTCAACCTCATTCTGCTCGGCCCGCCCGGGGCCGGGAAGGGGACGCAGGCGAAGCGGCTTGAGGCGTATTACGGCATTGCCCAGATCTCGACCGGCGACATGCTGCGCGCCGAGGTCGCCGCTGGCAGCCCGATCGGGCGGAAAGCGAAAGCGATCATGGAAGCCGGCGAATTGGTGCCCGATGACGTCATCATCACCATGCTCGCGGGTAGGATCGCGCGGCCGGATTGCGCGCGCGGCTTCATTCTCGATGGTTTCCCGCGCACCGTGCCTCAGGCCGAGGCCCTCGATGCCATGCTCGCCGAGCAGGGATTGACACTGAGCGCGGTGATCGAACTTAGGGTGGACGATGCGGCGCTGGTCGAGCGCATTGCCGGGCGCTTCACCTGCGCAAGTTGCGGCGCCGGCTATCACGATGTCTTTCAGCCACCGCGGGTCGCCGGGCGCTGCGACGTCTGCGGCGGCGGCGAGTTTACCCGCCGCGCCGACGACAACCGCGAGACGGTGGCGGCGCGGCTTGCCGCTTATCATCGGCAGACGGCGCCGATCCTGCCCTATTACGCGGCGCAGGGGCGCCTTCATCGCGTCGATGGCATGGCGGGGATCGACGAGGTGACGGCGGCGGTGGAGCGGATTCTGGCGGGGCTTTCGCGGCCGCTCGCGAAAAATTGATCGCGTGAGATTGACACGAATTGGCCGGGCTCCTATGGTGCGCGCCTCGCGAAGCGCTCCGGCGAAACGGGGCGGGGTTTTCGTTGGTGAATGGTGAGGCGGTAAGGTTGGTGTCCTGGGCGCGGAAGCGCGTGCGGGAAGGCAAGCTTTGCTGCTATGGTCCTGATGGCGCCGGCCGAAATCGGCTGGCAGATAAGGAGTGACGAAGCGTGGCGCGCATTGCCGGGGTGAACATTCCTACCAATAAGCGGGTGACCATCGGGCTTCGCTATATCTATGGCATCGGCCCGACCAAGGCTGCCGAGATCTGCGCCAAGCTTGGCATTCCTGACGAGCGGCGGGTGAACCAACTCAGCGACGACGAGGTGCTGCGCATCCGCGAGTTGATCGACCGCGAATACCGCGTCGAGGGAGATCTGCGGCGCGAAGTGGCGATGAACATTAAACGGCTGATGGATCTCGGCTGCTATCGCGGTCTTCGTCATCGCCGTGGCTTGCCGGTGCGCGGCCAGCGCACCCATACCAATGCTCGCACGCGTAAGGGTAAGGCCGTCGCCATCGCCGGCAAGAAGAAAGTGACGAAGTAGCGCCTGCCCGCGACCCGCCCATAGCTCCGTTCAGCGCCCAATAGACGATCGATAGGACGAAATTTCATGGCCAAGCCCGCTCAGGCCGCGCGTACGCGCAAAAAAGAACGCAAGAATATCACCTCTGGCGTCGCTCATGTCGCCGCGACCTTCAATAATACCATGGTGACCATCACCGATTCCCAAGGCAATGCCATCGCCTGGTCGTCGGCGGGGAGCCAGGGCTTCAAAGGCAGCCGCAAATCGACGCCCTATGCCGCGCAGGTGGCGGCCGAGGAAGCCGGGCGCAAAGCCCGCGAGCACGGCATGGAGACCCTGGAGATCGAGGTGAGCGGTCCAGGGTCGGGGCGTGAGAGCGCCTTGCGGGCGTTGCAGGCGGTCGGCTTTGCCATCACCGCCATCCGCGACACGACCGCCATTCCGCATAATGGCTGCCGGCCGCGCAAGCGCCGGCGCGTCTGATCGCCGCCTCCTTCGCCTCCCTGATCGGGGAGGGCCGGCAAGGGGGCAAAGTTCCGCTCTTCGACGGGCGTATTCATTGCAGATGAGGCAAGCGTGGTCATCCAGAGAAACTGGCAGTCGCTGATCAAGCCGGAAAAGCTGGAGGTTGTGTCCGGCGCGGTTCCTTCTTGCACCGCGACAATCATCGCCGAGCCGCTCGAACGCGGTTTCGGCATGACGCTCGGTAACGCCATCCGGCGCATCCTGCTCTCTTCGCTGCAGGGAGCCGCGGTGACGTCGGTGCAGATCGACGGCGTGCTGCACGAATTCAGCAGCATCCCCGGCGTGCGCGAGGACGTGACCGACATCGTCCTCAACGTCAAACAGCTCGCCCTGCGCATGCATGGCGAGGGGCCGAAGCGCATGGTGCTTTCGGCGACCGGCCCGGGCGAGGTCAAGGCCGGGCAGATCCAGACCGGGCATGACATCGAAATCATGAACCGCGATCTCGTCCTGTGCACGCTCGACGACGGCGCCAAGCTCGGCATCGAGTTCACCGTCGAACTTGGCAAGGGCTATGTGCCGGCGAGCCAGAACCGCGAGGAAGACAGCCCGATCGGGTTGATCCCGGTCGATGCGATTTTTTCGCCGGTTCGTCGTGTGTCTTACAAGGTCGAGCCGACCCGCGTCGGCCAGGTGACCGATTACGACCGCCTGCTGCTCACGGTAGAGACCAACGGCGCCGTCAGCCCCGAGGATTCGGTGGCGCTGGCGGCGCGCATTCTGCAGGATCAGCTTCAGCTCTTCATCAATTTCGACGAGCCGCAGCACGTTCGCGCCGACGAGCCGCACGACAATCTGCCGTTCAACCGCAATATGTTGCGCAAGGTGGACGAACTCGAGCTTTCGGTTCGCAGCGCCAATTGCCTCAAGAACGACAATATCATCTATATTGGCGATCTCGTGCAGAAGAGTGAGCAGGAGATGCTGCGCACGCCCAATTTCGGTCGCAAATCGCTGAACGAAATCAAGGAAGTGCTCGCCACCATGGGGCTTTCGCTGGGCATGACGGTGCCGGGATGGCCGCCGGAGAATATCGAAGACATGGCCAGGCGGCTCGACGAGCCGTTCTGAACCAGCGGGAGAAAGACCATGCGTCACGGAATTGCCGGCCGCAAGCTCGGCGTAACCTCGAGCCATCGCCTCGCCATGTTCCGCAACATGGCGGTGGCACTGCTCAAGCACGAGCAGATCACCACGACCTTGCCCAAGGCCAAGGAGTTGCGTCCGGTGGCGGAGAAGCTGATCACGCTCGGCAAGCGCGGCGGTTTGCATGCCCGCCGTCTCGCGTTCGCCGAGCTTCGCGACCAGAAGATCGTCGCCAAGCTCTTCACTGCGCTCGCCGAGCGCTACAAAACGCGGGCAGGCGGTTATACGCGCGTTCTGAAGGCTGGCATTCGCTATGGCGATGCCGCCGATATGGCGGTAATCGAATTGGTCGACCGCGACCCTCTTGCCAAAGGCCAGGATAGCGGTCCGCGCCAGGCGGTTGAGGACGCGGCGGAGGCCTCCTGAGAGGCTCAAACGCCCACCTCGCCACCGATCCGGCCAAGAGCCATGCCTTAGGTGCTGCGACCGGATGCCGAACGATCTCTCTCTGCCGTGAAGAGCGGACCATGAGGAGCGCGCGCGGGATGGGTGGCCGAGCGGTTTAAGGCAGCGGTCTTGAAAACCGCCATACGTGAAAGCGTATCGTGGGTTCGAATCCCACCCCATCCGCCACCCTATATCGCTCTGATTTCACTGTATTTTTTATCTACAACGTGACGCCGCAAGCCGCGGAAATGAGGCGCTCATTCCGCTTGTGGCCTGAACATCTGGACACCTCCAATAACTACGTTTTTGGCAGGAGCGATGCACGCGATTCACGGCGCTGGCGGGGGTGGGGGCGTTTTTGTTTTGCGGGAGTGGTCATTCGAAGCCTGAGCGCGCCGTGCGGTGG
>JAKAQU010000342.1 GCA_021819535.1 Pseudomonadota bacterium
TGCCCGGCCTGATGGCGATCGGCGAGGCGGCGTGCGTGTCGGTTCATGGCGCGAATAGGCTCGGCTGCAATTCCCTGCTCGATATCATCGTCTTCGGCCGCGCCGCCGCCCTTCGCGCCGCCGAGACCGTCAAACCTGGTGCCAAGATCGCGCCGCTCCCCGCCAAAGCGGGGGAGGCGGCACTCGATCGCTTCGATCGCGTTCGCAACGCCAAAGGGGGCACGCGGGTCGCCGAACTGCGCGAGGCGATGCAGCGCACCATGCAGAGCCACGCCGCCGTGTTCCGCACCGCATCGAGCCTCAGCGACGGTGTCGCGAAAATGAAGAAACTCTGGGACGGCATGGCCGACATGGCGCTCAGCGATCGCAGCCTGATCTGGAATACCGATCTCGTCGAGGCGCTCGAACTCACCAATCTGATGGGCAACGCGCTCACCACCATCGTCAGCGCCGAGGCGCGGCATGAAAGTCGCGGCGCGCACGCGCATGACGATTATCCCGAGCGCGACGATCACGAATGGATGAAACACTCGCTCTCCTGGTGCGATTCTTCCGGGGAGGTGGCGCTCGGCTATCGCCCGGTGAAGATGCAGACGCTGACCAACGAAGTGTCGGTGTTTCCGCCCAAGAAGCGGGTTTATTGAGCACCGCGAGGTAGAGAAGACATGGTCGAATTCGCACTTCCCGCCAATTCCAAGGTCGGCCAGGGAAAATCTCACCCGGCGCCGGCGAGCGCCAAGCGCGCCAAGGAGTTTCGCATCTATCGCTGGAGCCCCGATGACGGCCAGAAGCCGCGCATGGACAGCTACACGATCGATCTCGACCAATGCGGGCCGATGGTGCTCGATGCGCTGATTAAAATCAAAAACGAGGTCGATAGCACCTTGACCTTCCGTCGCTCCTGCCGTGAGGGCATTTGCGGCTCGTGCGCGATGAATATCGACGGCACCAACACGCTCGCCTGTCTGAAGCCGATCGACGAGGTGAAGGACGCGGTTCGCATCAACCCGCTCCCGCATATGCCGGTGGTGAAGGATCTGGTGCCGGATCTCTCGCAGGCCTATGCTCAGTTGCGCAGCATCGAGCCCTGGATGCAGGCCGACACGCCGCCGCCGCCGGACGCCGAGCGGCGCCAGAGCCCGGACGAACGCGCCGAACTCGATGGCATGTGGGAGTGCATTCTCTGCTTCTGCTGCACGACGAGCTGCCCGAGCTATTGGTGGAACGGCGATCGCTATCTCGGCCCGGCGGTGTTGCTCGCCGCCTATCGCTGGATCGCCGATAGCCGCGACGAGGCGACCGGGGCACGGCTCGATGCGCTGGAAGATCCGTTCAAGCTCTATCGCTGCCACACCATCATGAACTGCACCGAGACCTGCCCCAAGGGCCTCAACCCGGCGAAAGCGATCGGCAAGATCAAGCAATTGCTGGTCGAGCGCCAAGTCTGAGCCCGCGCATCGGTGAAGGCGGCGGGTGATGTTCGCGGGCGATATCACCTCGCCGCACCGGAGATGGGCGGCCTGGGCGGATAGTTTCTTCGTCGATCACGCTTTTTTTCGTCTCGCCTGGCATAATTTCGCCGCCGTCGCCGAAGGAAGGCTCTATCGCGCCAATCACCCGACGCCCGCTTTCCTCGCCCGGATGACGCGGCGATATGGAATCCGCACCATCATCAATCTTCGTGGGCCTAGGGCCTGCGGCTCCGATGCCCTCACCCGCGAGGCCGCGCACCGGCTCGGTCTCACCCATATCTACGCGCCGTTCGAAAGCCGGGGCGCGCCGCATCGCGACCGCATTCTCAATCTCGCGGAGATTTTCGCCGGGATGCGCGAACCCGCGCTGATCCACTGCAAATCCGGCGCCGATCGCGCCGGCCTCGCCGCCGGCCTCTTCATCCTCCTCACTGGCGGCACCTCACGCGCGGCGCTGGCGCAGCTCTCCTGGCGGTTTTTGCACATCCGCGCCTCCGCGACCGGCATTCTCGATGCGTTTTTCGAGATGTATGCCAGCGAGGCGGAGGGGAAAAAACCGTTTCTGGACTGGGTGCGGGATGATTACCACGAAGAGCGTCTCCGCGCCGCATTCCACCCGAGCCGCGCCGCGAGCCTGCTCAACGACCGGGTGCTGGCACGGGAATAGCGGCGTCCGGTGCTTCGCCCATCAGCGCGGCCGTGGTGATCGGCCCCTTGATCACGACGAAATAGGCGATCGCGGAAAAAACCCCGATCGCCGCTCCGACCAGAAGGGCAGGGACGAAAGAGCCGGTCGCGGTGACGATCAGGGCCGTCACCGTGGGCGCCAGGGCACCGCCGAGATAGCCGCCGAAATTCTGAATGGCGCCGATCGAGGCGGTATAATTCGGCGGTGCGGCGACCGAGGCCATGGCCCAGCAACTGCTGGAGGTCGCATAGCCGAGAAAGACGGCGGCCGAAATGCAGGCAATGGCGACCGCGTTGCTTTCCACCTCGGCGGCGAGAACGGTGAACAGCGCCATGCCGATCAGCGCCAGTGACATCGGATATTTGCGGGCATTGATCGGCGAGAGGCCCAAGCCGGCCAGCACATCGACGATCCAGCCGCCGAAAATCCCGCCGACGACGCCGGCGACCGAGGGGATGGCCGCCGCCCAGCCGGTCTTGGCGATGGTCATGTGGCGCTCGATTTCGAGATAGCCGGGAAGCCAGGCGGTATAGACCCAGGTGAGATAAATCGTGCCGAAATAGCCGAGAATCATGCCCCAGGTGATACGAAAGCGAAACAGGCGCCGCCATTCGTGAAACCGGGTCGGCGCCCGCACCCCCGGCGGATCGCCCGCGGTGACATGAGCAGTTTCCTCGGCGGTGAGGGAAACGCTCTCGATATCACGATAAACCAGATACCAGAGGGCGGCGACGACGAGGCCGGCGATGCCCATGATGCCGAACATCCAGCGCCAGCCGAACATGAGCATCAGAAACGTCAGGAGCGGCGCGCCGATGGCGTTGCCGAGGGTCGAGGCGCAGTTGAAAATGCCGGTGGCAAAGCCGCGATTTTTCACCGGAAACCAGTCGCGGACGACGCGCGCCCCGGTCGGGAATTGCGGTGCTTCGCCGAGGCCGAGCAGCATGCGGGCGGCGAAGAACTCGCCGAAATTGCGCACGAGCCCGCCCAACGCCTGCGCCCCTGACCAGAGCGCGAGGCCGGATGCGAGCAGAATCCGCGGCCCGATCCGATCGACCAGGGCGCCGGCCGGCAATTGCGCGAAGGCATAGGCCCAGAGGAAGGCCGACAGCAGATAGCCCATAAGATCGGA
>JAKAQU010000343.1 GCA_021819535.1 Pseudomonadota bacterium
AAACTGCGGTGATCGCGGCGCGGGACGAGATGGAGGCGCTCGGCCGCCTGCTCGCGGCGCGGCCCGATATGGTGACGGCGCTCGCCGGAGCCCTGGCCGCGTCATGAAAATCGCCGTCGTCGATTATGGCAGCGGCAATCTCGCCTCCGCCGCCCGCGCGCTCATGCTCGCCGGCGAACGTGCCGGGATCGCGGTGTCGGTCGCCATCACCGCCGCCCCCGATGTCGTTGCCGCCGCCGACCGCATCGTGCTGCCCGGCCAGGGAGCCTTCGCCGATTGTGCCGCCGGGCTTGCCGCCATCCCCGGCCTCCGCGAGGCGATCGTCAGCGCAACCGAACGCGGCGCGCCTTTTCTCGGCATTTGCGTCGGTATGCAATTGATGGCCGAGCGCGGCCTCGAACACGCGGTGACGCCGGGCTTCGGCTGGATCGCCGGCGAAATTGCGCCGATGGCCGCGCCCGGGCTTCGTCTGCCGCAAATGGGCTGGAACGCGCTTCGCTTCGAGGAGCCGGCGCATCCCCTGCTCGCCGGGCTTGTCCCTGGCGATCACGCTTATTTCGTGCACAGCTACGCGCTCCGCGGCGCCCGCCCCGATCAGGTGCTGGCGACCACCGATTACGGCGGCGAGGTGGTGGCCATGGTCGCCGCCGGCAACCGCGCCGGCACGCAATTCCATGTCGAAAAAAGCCAGGAGGTCGGCTTGCGTATCCTCGGCAATTTCCTGCGCTGGCAGCCATGAGCGAGCGCCGGCACAATTTGCTGGTCGAACGCGCGAGCACGCTCGACGATGCCGATCTCGCCGCCTTGAGCGAGGCGGCGAGTGCCGCGATCCTTGAGGGCGGCGGCTTCGGCTGGGTCAATCCGCCTGGCCGCGCGGCGCTGGAACGCTATTTCCAGGGCGTGCTCCTGGTGCCCGAGCGCGAACTCTACATCGCCCGGCTCGATGGGCTCATCGTCGGCTCGGCCCAGCTCGTCCGCCCGCCGCGCAACAACGAGGCGCAGGCCTTCGCCGCCACCCTGATGCATAGTTTCGTCGCCCCCTTCGCGCGCGGCCACGGGCTTGCGCGGCTGCTTACGCTACGCGCCGAGGAGGGGGCCCGCGGCCTCGGCTATCACGTCATCAATCTCGACGTGCGGGAAACCCAGGAGGCGGCGATCCGGCTCTATGAATCGCTCGGCTATACACGCTGGGGCACGCATCCGGTCTATGCCCGCATCCAGGGGCGCACGGTGCGCGGATTCTATTTCTATAAACTGCTCCAGCCGGGTGGAAAAATCGCATGACGCTGACGCTCTATCCGGCGATCGACCTCAAGGATGGTGCCTCGGTACGCCTCAAGCGCGGCGAGATGGCGGATGCGACCATCTATGCCGAAGATCCGGTGGCGCCGGCGCTCGCGTTTCAGAAGGCGGGCTGCCGCTGGCTCCATGTCGTCGATCTCAACGGCGCCTTTGCCGGGCGCGCGGTGAATGAGGCGGCGGTCGCGGCCATTCTCGCGGCGAGCACGGTGCCGGTAGAACTCGGCGGGGGCATTCGCGACATTGCGGCGATCGAGCATTGGCTCGCGCTCGGCATCAGCCGCGTCATCCTTGGCAGTGCCGCGGTCAAAAACCCCTCGCTGGTGCGCGAAGCGGCACGGCTTTTCCCGGGTCGCGTCGCGGTCGGCATCGATGCCCGCGACGGGCTGGTGGCGACCGAAGGCTGGGCCGAAACCTCGACCCTGCGGGCGGAAGACCTTGCGCTCCGCATCCAGGATGCCGGCATCGTCGCGATCATCTTCACCGACATTGCTCGCGACGGCATGCTGGCCGGGCTCAACATCGCGGCAACGGCGGCGTTGGCGGCAAAACTTGCGGTGCCGGTGATCGCCTCCGGCGGCGTCGCTGGCGTCAGCGATCTCGTCGCGCTCGCCGAAGCCGCTCGCGCCCTCGACCATGGCCACATCGAAGGTGCCATCGTCGGCCGCGCCCTCTATGACGGACGGCTCACCATCGAAGACGCGCTCAGCGCGCTCGCAGGGCAGGCCAAAGAATAAAAAACGTCTTTTTCTTCAGAAAAAGACATTGCCTTTGGTGGGGTTGCCGGGGCAAAGCGGTTACAAATGGACCACGCCGGCGACTTGAATGTGAGCGGTGTCCTCTATCCGAGAATGCCAATACTCGCTATTCCCGAAATCCCAGCAGGCAAACGATCCCAACTCCCTCCGTGGCGCGGGGACGTGCCATTTCCCAGCCCGCCCTGCCCTTGGGATGAAAAAGGGATCAAGCCCATATCTACGGATCGCGTCATTTTTTGACGCGCCCTTAATAAGGCGGATAGGTGCGCGGGAAGGTGATCTGGTCTTTCGGCCCCGGGGCTTGCGGCGCGCCCTTCTTGCCGCAGGCGGTGAGCGCAAGAGCGAGGCCCGCGAGCACAAGGCCGAGCCAGGCGGCCCGCCGCCAGCGCCAGGCGCGCATCACCCGAGCGCCTCGAGCCAGGCGCGCGCCGCGCGCGCGACATTGGCCGGGGCGGTGCCGCCGAAGCTGGTGCGCGAGGCGAGCGATGCCTCGACGGTGAGAACCGAGAACACATCCTCGGTGATGCGCGGCTCCACGTCCCGCATGTCGGTAAGGGAAAGCCCGGCGAGATCGACGCCCTTGGCCTCGGCACGCGCGACCAGCCGCCCGGTCACGTGATGCGCCTCGCGGAAGGGAAGACGCAAGGCGCGCACCAGCCAGTCGGCGAGATCGGTCGCGGTGGCGAAGCCGGCGCCGGCGAAGTCGCGGAGGCGCCCGGTCTCGGGACGGAGATCGCGCACCATCCCCGCCATCGCCGCGAGCGAAAGCGACAGCGCGCGCGCGGCGTCGAACACCGGCTCCTTGTCCTCCTGCATGTCCTTGGCGTAGGCGAGCGGCAACCCCTTCATCACCGTGAGCAGCGCGGCGAGCGCGCCGGTGATGCGCCCGGTCTTGGCGCGCACCAGCTCGGCGGCGTCGGGGTTGCGCTTTTGCGGCATGATCGAGCTGCCGGTGGTGAAAGCGTCCGACAATGTGATGAAGCGGTAGGGCGCACTGCACCAGAGGATGATTTCCTCGGCGAGGCGCGAGAGATGCATCGCCGCGATCGCAGCGGCAGCGAGGAATTCGAGCGCGAAATCGCGATCCGAGACCGCGTCGAGCGAATTCGCCATCGGCCGGTCGAAGCCGAGGGTGGCGGCGGTCATCGCGCGGTCGATCGGAAACGAGGTGCCGGCGAGGGCCGCCGCGCCGAGCGGGCATTCGTTGAGGCGGCGGCGGGTATAGAT
>JAKAQU010000344.1 GCA_021819535.1 Pseudomonadota bacterium
GCGGGATCGGCCGCGGCGAGGCCATTCTCGCCTATCTCGAAATGGGCGCGGCCGGGGCGCAGCTCGGCACCCGCTTCGTCGCCAGCACCGAATCGATCGCCCATCCCCGCTTCAAGGAGGCCTTCGTCCGCGCCAATGCCCGCGATGCGGTGCCCTCGGTGCAGGTCGACGAGCGTTTTCCGGTCATCCCGGTGCGCGGCCTCGCCAATGAAGGGACGCGCCGTTTTCTCGCCCATCAGGCCGCCGTGCGCGACCGTTTTCTTGAAGGCGAGATCACCCGCGAGGCGGCGCAGCTCGAAATCGAGCATTTCTGGGCCGGTGCTCTGCGCCGCGCGGTGATCGAGGGCGATGTCGAGACCGGCTCGGTGATGGCCGGCCAGTCGGTCGGCATGGTGAGCGCGATCCAGCCGACCGTCGACATCATCGCCGAACTCGAAGCGCAAGCGGCGGCGGCGCTCGCGGCGCGCCTCGGACGCTGTTCCCCGCTCTCACCACCGCGGGAATGACCCGGGCGCGGAAAAAAGGCGCATGACCACCGGCGCCGCGAGCCGGCGCCTGCTCGCCCGGCTCCGCGACATGATGGCGCGGAGTGCAGCACCGCTTTCCGAGGTCACGGCGGTGATCGCCGCCGAGATGGTGAGCGAAGTGTGTTCGGTCTATGCGCTGCGCCCGGGCGAGGTCTTGGAGCTGGTCGCAACCCATGGCTTGCGCCCCGAGGCGGTGGGGCGGACGCGGCTTCGCATCGGCGAGGGGCTGGTCGGGCTCGCGGCGGCGACCGGGGAGGTCGTCAACCTGCCCGATGCGCAAAACCATCCCGCCTATGCCTATCGCCCGGAAACCGGCGAGGAACCCTTCGCCGCCCTGTTCGCGGTGCCGGTGCGGCGCGCCGGAAGGCGGCTCGGCGTGCTCGTCGTGCAAAACCGGGCGGCGCGGCGCCATGACGAGGACGAGTCGGAAACGCTCGAAACCGTCGCGACATTGCTCGCCGAGCCGCTCGCCGCGATGGCCGCGAGCGACCCCGGCGGCGAGGATCTGGCGACGACGCTGCCGCGGCACTTCGCCGCCGCCTCCTTGGTCGCCGGTCTCGTCATCGGGCCGGTGGTGCTGCACGGGCTGCGCCCGGCGCCCAAGCACATCCTTGCCGACGACCCATTGGCCGAGCAGGCGCGTTTCGAAGCGGCGGCGGCGCGGATGCGGCGCGGCCTCGATCAGATGATCGCCGCCTCCGGCCATCTCCCGGCCGGGATGGCGACGCGCGATGTCTTGCAGGCGTATCGGCTGGTCGCCGAGGATGCGGGCTGGGTGCGCCGGGTCGCCGAGCGCATCGCCGCCGGCCTTTCGGCCGAAGCCGCCGTCCAGCGCGCGGCGAGCGAGGTGCGCGAGCGCATGCGGCGCATCAATGATCCCTATTTGCGCGAGCGTCTCGCCGATATCGAGGATCTCGCCGAGAGGCTGCTCGCGGCGCTCGATGCGGGGGCAACACCGCCCTTGGTGCCGGCGGGGGCGATTTTGCTCGCACGAAGGCTCGGGCCCGCGGATCTGCTCGACTGGCACGGGCGCGGCATCGCCGGCGTCGTGGTCGAGGAGGCGAGTGCCGCCGGGCATGCGGCGATCATCGCGCGTGCCCTCTCGCTCCCGATGCTCGGCGGCGTGCGCGACGTGATGGCGGCGGCGGAGGCCGGTGATCTCGCCATTCTCGACGGCGACGAGGGCGAACTGATCCTGCGCCCGGCCGATGACGTGCGCGGCGCCTATCTCAGGGCGGCGCGGGCGCGGGCGGCGCGGGCGCGGGCCTGGGCGGATCTCGCGCATGCCCCCGCCCGCACGCGCGAAGGCACGCCTTTCCGGCTGATGATCAATGCCGGGCTCGCGCAGGAGATGGATGCCCTCGATCGCGTCGGCGCGGACGGGATCGGCCTGTTCCGCACCGAAATCGCCATGCTGGCGCGCGGCCGCCTGCTCGATGTCGCGGAGCAGGCCGCCCTTTATGCCCGGGTGCTGGACCAAGCGCGCGGCCGGCCGGTGCTGTTTCGCACGCTCGATCTCGGCGGCGACAAGCTGCTCCCCGAGGCTGATGCGGGGTTTGCGGAAAATCCGGCGATGGGCTGGCGCTCGCTCCGGGTCGGGCTCGACCGGCCGGCGCTGCTCAGGCGGCAATTGCGCGCGCTCTTGCTCGCCGCGGCGGGGCGGCCGCTTTCGGTGATGTTCCCGATGGTCGCGACCATCGGCGAATTCGCCGCCGCCCGCGCGCTCCTGCTCGCCGAGCGGGCGCGGGTGCGGCCGGCGCCGGCGCGGCTTTCGATCGGCAGCATGATCGAGGTGCCGGCGCTTTTGTGGCAGATCGACGCCCTGCTCGCGGCGGCCGATTTCGTCTCTATCGGCTCCAACGATCTGATGCAGTTCCTGTTCGCCGCCGATCGCGGGGCGTCGGCGCTCGCCGGGCGCTATGACATCCTGGCGCCGCCCATCCTCGATCTTCTGGAGATGCTGGCGCGGCGGGCGGCGGCGGCACGGGTGCCGCTCTCGCTCTGCGGCGAGGCCGCCGGCGAGCCGCTGGTCGCGATGGTGCTCGCGGTGCTCGGGATCACCACGCTGTCGATGAACGCGGGCGCGGTCTTGCCGGTGAAAGCGGCGTTGACTTCGGTCGATCTCGCGGCCTTTCGCGCCGTCCTTGAGACGCTCCGCCGCCAGGCGGGTGATGTCGCGAGCCTGCGCGCGCCGCTCGAATCCTGGGCGCGCGAGCATGACGTGCCGCTCTGAGCGAGAAAGGACGCGCGCGACCGTATGAGCGGATGAAGACTGAGCGGATGAAGACTGGCCCCGATTTGCAACGCATGATTGATTCGACGCCGGATACCAATTGAGTCATGATGGCAACCCATCGCTGTCCGGCCAAGACGGGGATCCGCTTGCGGCGCCGGCAGCGGCGGCTGGTCCGCCGGTCGGGCTCATAGCAGGTCGGGCTCATAGCAGGGCGGGCTCATCAGCAGGGATGGAAAGGCGAGGCTTTGGGTAGCGTGCATTCGGATCACGAAAGCGGACGATTGGCGGGGGGCAATTCGATGGCCCCAGAGAGGGGTGACGGGCTCGCCGCCATCGAGCACGGCCCCTCCGGCGTCGGCGCGCGGCTCGTCGCGGCGCGTGAGCGGATGGGCTGGACGCTTCCCGAGGTCGCGGCGACGCTCCGTATCCGCGAGCCGCATCTCCGCGCGATCGAGGCTGGCCATGCCGCGGAACTGCCCGCACCGGCCTAGATCGG
>JAKAQU010000019.1 GCA_021819535.1 Pseudomonadota bacterium
CGGCACCACGGTTGCGATCACCGTCGGCCAGGGTGGAACCTCCGGTCTTTCAGGCGGGACCACCAGTTTCGGCAATTCCGCCGCCGCGACCGGTGGCGCGCCGGGCGGCAGCGGGTCTGCGAACAGCGTCGGCGTCGCGTCCGCGAGCGGCGGCGCGGGCTCCGGTGGCGCGCTCAGCCTTCCCGGCCAATTCGGCCAGAACGGTCTTGCTTTCCCAAGCGGCGGCCTGGTCGGGGGCACGGGAGGTGCTGCCTTCGGCGGGGCCAATACCTTCGGCCCGGCCGGCAGCACATCCACCAATCTCGGCGGGCTCAATGGCGGTTTTCCGGGTGCCGGCGGCTCCGGCGGCATCGCCAATGGCGCCGGCGGAACCGGCGCCAATGGTCTCGTCATTGTCGAGTGGTGAGCGAGGAGATCGGAGAATATCATGTCCACACCTGCAACCCATGTCTGGCAGCCGTCAACCGCGCGCACCGTCGTGCTCGACGGCTTCGTGCCCGTCCCGCGCGGCACACAGCCGACGGTCCCAGCACTTCCGATCTGGCCGCTCAAAGATCCGAATGACGTGCTCGATTATCAGTTCGATGTCTCGGCCGCGCTCGCCGGCAATCCCGGCGATGGCATTTCTTCGCTCGGGGTCACGATCGCGCCCGACAATCCCGGCGATCTCGCCCTCAATTCCGCGCTCGCCAACGGCACGATCGCGGTCTTGTGGCTCGCCGCCGGGCAGTCGGGCACGGTCTATACCGTCACCATCACCATCACCACGTTTTCCGGCCGCACGCTCGCGCGAAGTGTTTTGCTTCCGGTCTATTCCCTCTCGTCTCTCCCGGTGTTGCCCGATGATCTCATCACCAATACTGGCCTTATCCTCACCGATCAGAATGGCAACCCGATCCTGATCACGGGCAGCTCGTCATGATGACCATCGATGCCCTGCCGCCGGCGATCGCGGCCGCCGATACCGATGAGCTGCCGACAAGCCAGAATGGCATCACGCGCAAGGTGACGCGGGCACAGCTTCTCGCCGGGGTGCAGCCGCAATTCATCCTTGGTCCGGCAACACTTCTTGGCAATCCCTCTTCGTCGCTCGGTGGCGCGCAAGCGATCGGCATCGGGGCCAATCTCTCGCTCGCCAATGGCGTGCTCAGCGCTGCGGCAGCGCCATATTCCGTGCCGGCCTTGGCAACAGGGATCGCGCCTCAGCCCGGCGATCTCGTGCCGCTCGGCCAGGCGGGCGGCAATGTCGCCGTGCCATACACGACCTTCATACAAAACATCGCGACACTGCCGAATGTTTCCGCCTCCGGCATGGTCGCCGTCGCCAAAGGGGCCACGACCAGCCGCAGCCTCGCGCAATTTTTCGAGGACAGCGTCACCGTCGAAAGCTTCGGTGCCAAGGGCGATGGTGTGACGGACGATACGAGCGCGATCAACGCAGCCCTCGCCTCGGGTCGCCCACTCCGCTTCGGCCCCAATACCTATCTCGTCAGCGGGCAATGGACGCCGGGCGGCAGCAACGTGGTTTTGCTCGGCGTCCCTGGCCAAACCGTGCTCCGGCGCGGCGCGCAGATTTCGGGTGGGGCGTGGATTTCCATCGCCAGCGCTTCGTTTTTCGCCTCCGGCATTCTCTTCGATGCCAATACGACGATCACCAATGACACCTGGGCGGTGCTGCTCACGCCGTCGTGCCTTGCCGCCGTGTTCGAGACGTGTGGCTTCACCGGCGCCGGCGGGCCGACGATGGGCTCGGGGCTGGTCATAGAGGCCTCAGATCCCGCGCTCGTGCAATACGAAATTCGCGATTGTTCCGCTTTCGGCAACGCCATTCACGGCATCTGGGTGCAAGCGGTGATGGGGGTCTCGATCACCGGATGCCGTGCCTATGACAATGGCAGCTACGGCATCGTCATCGATTATACCGATCCCACCTTCGCACAAAAGCTGCATCTTTGCCTTGTTTCGAATTGCCGCGCGTGGAACAATCAGCGCGGCATTTCGATCGGCAATTTTAATGAGACCAACACCACGCCGCCGGTATGGGGCAACGCCAATCCCGATGCGCTCGCGATCCTGGTTACGAACAACATTTGTCATGACAATAGCGATTACGGGATCGCGGTTTCCGGCCAGGCGCTCGCCGTCACCGGCAATCTTCTCATCGACAATGGTGCCAATGGTGCTGGGCTTCTCGCCAATGCCTCCCAGAGCCTGATCGGCGGCAATACCATCGCCTGGCTCAGCGGCACGGCGCCCTATGGCATCGACAGCGGTGGCGCGATCCATGGTGACATCGTTGGAAACTTCATCAGCGGGGCTGCGATCGGCATCAATCCCGGCGGCAGCCAGAACATGCGCATCACCAATAACCGTATCCAGGAGAGCACCTCATGGGCGATCCAGGTCAATAACGTCGAGACCGACGGGCATGGCAATAATTTCGGGATCGCCTGCAGCGATATGGCGATCACCGATAATTGGATCGAGTTTTCCGAAGGCGGCGGCATCGTCTTGCGCGATGGTCCGCAAAATATCGCGATCCAGCGCAACCGCTTTATGGGAAGTGGTGCTGCGATCATCGATCAATGCCTCAGCATCGCGACCGATTCTGTCATCATCGTCGGGAATTCCTGGAATAACGAGACGCTGCTCACCATCAACCCCGTGACCTCGGGAAGTGGCGCGCAGACGCTCGTCTTTCCCGATATCGCCGATCAACTGATGATAACGGCGGCCTCAGGCCCGATCGCGACCATGCTGTCCTCCTCGCAATACGCAATGGCGGGCACGATCGGCTTCGTTCGCGTCGTCTCGGGCGGGGCCAACTACACAACCGCCGCGGTTACGATCGGCGGCCCGGGCGAGGGGGCCGCGGCCAGCGCCATGATCCGCAACGGTGCGATCATCGGCATCACGCTCTCGGCCGCGGGAAGTGGCTATGGTGCGGTCGGCGCGACGGTTCCGGTGACGATTTCCGGCGATGGCACGGGGGCGGAGGTGATCGCTTATGTCTCGGCCCCCCTTCCCAATGATCGGTGCCTTCGCACTCGCTGCAATGAAACGGCCGTCTTTACACGCGTCGGCTCGCAACCGTTCCAGGAAAACTGGACACTCTTCGATCTCACCGTTCCCGCCAACAGCGAGGTCGAATGGACCGCAACCTACGGCGAATGGCGCGCGGGAATTGTGCCGCTCGGCGGCTATTTCGCTTTTCCTGGCGATGGCTCTGTCACCTTCGGCAGCGTCAACGGCGGCGATGTGCGGCTCCATCCCAATGGCGGCGGCGTGTTGCGTATCACCTCGGATGCGGCCCCCGAGGGCGTGATTTCGACCATCGGCACCGGCTCGCCGGAAGGCGTGATCAACGCGCCGCCGGGATCAGACTATCGCAATCTCGAAGGCGGCATCGGCACCACGTTCTGGGTCAAGCAGACCGGCACCGGGTCGACTGGCTGGCTCGCCATCGCCTGACGCTCGGGTTCATTCGAAAGAGGACTTCATGCCAACTATTCCCCAATTGCCAACCGTCACCTCGGTCAATTCCGATGACGAGCTGCCCTTGCAGCAAAATGGCGTGACCAGTTCGGTGACGGTTGCAACCCTTCTCGCCAGCACCCAGCCCGCGATTACGGCGCCGACCGGCACGCTACTCGGGCGCATCTCGCTTGGCAGTGGCGGGCCGGAGACGATCGCGATCGGAGGCGGGCTCGCACTCGCCAATGCGACGCTCTCTGCGAATATCGGCGAGAGCGCGGGGACAGTTGCGGCCGGCAACGATCCGCGTCTCACGGGCGCTCTGCAAAGTGCCAACAATCTCTCCGATCTCGCCAATGCGGCAACCGCGCGCGGCAATCTCGGCCTCGGCAGTATCGCGACGCAAAACGCGGCCGCGGTTGCGATCAGCGGCGGCAGTATCGCCGCGACCGATCTTTCGAATGCAACCGCGATCGCAAGCGCAACAAATGCCGCCCGCACGCTTGCCGCGCGCTTCGCCGACCGCCTCAATGTCAATGATTTCGGCCTCGCGCGCGATGGTGTCACCGACGATTCGGTCTTGTTTTCCGCCGCCGTTACCGCCGCGAGCGCTGCCAATAAAGCGCTCTATATTCCAGCCGGTGGTCCGATCCTGCTCGCTGGGGCGGCGCAGATCACACTCCAGAACGTGGCCCTGAGCGGCGATGGCGGGCGTGATTTCGGCTATCCCTATGGCAAGACTGGAAGCCAGATCTGGATTACGGCGGCAGCGCAATCGCCGTTTTTGATCGGGGCTGGCGTATTGATCGAGCGGCTCTGCTTTTACTATCCGAACCAGGTCGATCAGCCGAGCGGCCCGATCGTCTATCCGCCGCTCTTTCTCGGCATGAGCGGAATTTCCGCGGTCGCCGATGTCGTGTTCACCGACAATCAGGTGACAAATTGCTACGATTTCTTCACCGTTCCCGCCTCCGTCACCGTCGGTGATGTGATGTTCACGCGCAATCGTATTTGCGCGCTCAATGTTTGTTTCACGCTCCCCAATGTCGCCGACATCGTGTTTCTCTCGGATAATTTCTTCTCCTGGGGTGTGTTCCAGGACGAGATGCTGCATTATGGCGGCGGCGGTGCTGCGGCGACGAACGCAGTGACGCTGACCTTGAGCTCAGGCGTTGCGGCCGGGAGCAATGTTTTGCCGGTCGCAAGCGTTGCCAATCTCGTCCCCGGCATGCCGCTCTCCGGCAATGCCGCCATTCCCTATAACGCGACGATCGCCAGCATTTCCGGCAATTCCGTGACCATTACCGTCCCCACGCTTGCCGCGCTCGCCAGCGGCGCAACCGTGAACGCCAACGAGAATCTCTATTACCTTCGCAACTACGCGACCACCGAGAGCGTCTGGATGCTGATCTCGGGCAATGGCAGTGAAACCGGCGCCTCGACCACAACGAACGGTGGGCCATTTTCCATCAATAATTTCGTCTTCGGCTACCAGACCGGGATATTGGTCGCCGGCGGCACGCTTTCGGGAAATTTCACCGAGACGAGTTTTGATTCGATCGGCTCGATCTTACGGGTCATCGAAAACGGCACGCTGGTTGCAACCCATTTCAGCAATTTCAGCGTCTATGGCTACATCGCCGGGGACCAATCGGCGCCGATATCATTGTTCGAGATCGATAATCCGGCGCCGATTTCCTATGAATCCAGCACCGGCGCCGACCTCATGCTCACCGTCTCGGGAATGGAGGTCGGGTTCTGCGAAGGCAGCGTCTTCGATATCCGCGGCGATTACGTTTACGAAATCCGCATCACCGACAGTAAGCTCACCCGCTATTCCCACAATGGCGCGATTTCGCCGCTGCCCGCGCTCCGCATCGATGCGCCCAATGCCCGGCTTTCTTTCATCGGCAATGACGTTCTCCCGCAAGATGGCGGCGTTGGCGTGCAAATCACCAATGTTCTCGCCGCCACCATCGTCGGCAATAGTTTCGCCGGCTGCGCGGTGCCGATCGATATCGAAACCGGACTTGGCCTTCTCACATTATCGGGCAATACGACGATCAATACGGGTGGCGCGAGCGCGATCGCAACCGGGCTCCTTGCCGCAACCGAAGTGACCCTCGGCGGGACGATCACGGCGGGCGACGTCTTGACGCTCAGCGTGGCAGGAAGCGTTGTTGCCGGCGGCCCGGTTACGGCGAGTTATACGGTCGTCGCCGGCGATAGTTTCGGCAGTATCGCGCACGGGCTCGCCGCCGCACTTGACGCCAAAATCGCGATCGCGCCCGCAACCCTGGTCGCAACCGCAAATGCCGGCGCGAGCACGTTCGCGCTCTACAATGCGAGCGCCTTGAGTGTCGGCATGACCGCCTATGGCAATCCGGCTATTCCGACGGGCGCACGCATCACCGCGATTTCTGGCAACAGCGTCACACTGAGCGCGGCCCTTACCGCCGAACTCGCCTTCAATAGCGCCGTGACCTTTGCAACCCCGCTTGCGGTTCTCTCGGGAACATTCGCTGCGAGCGCCGGCGTCTTCATCACGGCACACCCGGCGGCAGGCACACTCGTGCTCTATGCGCCGGAGAACGCGGGAATTTCGCTCGCGGCCACGACATCGAGTGGTGCGAGCGAGACACTCACCATCACGACGCAGGCAAGCCAGGCTTCGGCCAATGTTCATGATGTCGGCAATGGCTGGGATAAGCCGAACTATGCCTATGCCGCCTTCGCCAACGGCATCGTTCCCGGCGCGGTCAATGGCTTGCAGTTTTTCGGTGCCGCGAGCGGGGGTGCGCCCAGGATCGCGAGCGCGGGGAGCGATGCCGCAATCGCATTGCAACTTGCCGGGCAAGGCGGAGGCGCGGTCGTGCTCGGCACACGCGGCGCGAGCGGCTCGCCGGTTGCCCTTCTCGGGGCGCGGGCCGAGCAATCCTATAGCTATCAAACGCCGACAAATGGTTCTGCGATCACGATCGCCAATAATTCCTCGCTGTTGCAGATCGCCGGCGTGGCAACGCTTGCCTCCCTCACTGTCACACTCCCGGCGCAGCCGATCGACGGCCAGGAGGTCGCGATCGCGACCATCCCCGCCATCACCGCGCTCACGCTTCTCGCCAATAGCGGACAGATGATCGCGGGTGCTCCGTCATCGCTCTCCGCCAATAGTGCCGCGCGCTTCATCTTCCTCGCGACAGAGTCTCTCTGGGCGCGTCTGCAATAGGAATCTCGCACATGCTGTTCGGTAAATGGCTCGCGGTCGAGGCGGTGGGCGGGCGATGATCGACGACAACAAACATCACGTTCGTTTCGACGGCGTCGTCACCGCGGGAAATTTGTTGTCGCTTCTCGGGCTGATCGGCGCGGTCTTGAGTTCGGTGTTCTATATCGCCATCACGGTCGGGCGCGAGGATGAACGCATCACCGCGGAAATCACGCTCCGTGAAAAATCGATCGAGGGTTTGCAGCAACAATTGCTCGCCGCCCGCGCCGAAGAGGCCGAACGCATCGCCAGCATCGGCCGCCGCATCGATGAAAGCGTCGATGCCGAGCGTGCCATCATCGCGCAGATCAACGCGGCCCTCAGCCAGATCGATGCGCGGCTCGATGCCGCGATCATGAATTCCCACCCACGTCCGCTCGATAACGCCAGCCACTGAGGAATTCCCCATGAGTTTCCGTGATTTTCTCCGCCAGCCGACCACGGTCGGCGGGCTTGCCGCGCTTTTCGGAACGCTGGAGGCGATCCTCTCCGGCCAGATGAATTGGCAGGCGGCACTCCCGCTGATCGCCGGCGCGCTGGTCTCGATCGTTCTTCCCGACAATAGCGGAGCGAAAGCCGATGCCGAAGCGATGATCCGCGCGGCCGAGACGCTCGCCGCCGCACTCGCCACCAGATCCGCTGTCGCCGACAGCAAAACCGAGGAGAAATCTTGATGCGTGCAAACACTCTTGGCCTCGTCGCCGGCCTCACCCTGCTCGCCGCCTGCGCCAATCAGACGCCGGCCGAAATCGCAACCGATGTCGCCAATATCGCAACCGGTGTCGCGAGTGCTGCGGCGACGCTGCGCGAGGGCGATTATCTCACGCCGGCGCAGCTCGTCACTGTCGATAATGCCGTCTCGGCAGTGCAGGCGGCGGCCCTTGCGCTCGCCAATGCGCAAACTTCGGCGGCCAAGGACAGCGCGGTCGAAGAGCTTGCCACCGATGTCAACGCTGTCGATGCTGCTTTGTCGGAAGTGCCGAGCGTGCCGAGCCAGGTGCGAAGCGTGCTGTCGGCGGCCGAAGTGCTGCTTCCAGTGGTGGAAGCGGCGTTCGGTGTTTCAGCCCCGTTCGCCAATACCGCCATCGCCATGACGCCGTCGGAAGCGCGCGCGATACTCGGCAAAGAAGCGGCGAAATTCCATGGCGGACACTGATAGTTTCGCCCACGCGCTTGCCTTCGTCATTGATTCCGAAGGCGGTCTCACTACCGATCCCGACGATCCCGGCAATTGGACCGGCGGCAAAGTCGGGTTCGGGCTTTGCCGCGGGACGAAATTCGGCATCAGTGCCGCGGCCTATCCCGGCCTCGACATCGCTTCCCTCACCTGCGACGAGGCGGCGACGATTTACCGGCGTGATTACTGGGCGCGGATCGAAGGCGATACTCTGCCCCAGGCACTGGCGCTGATCGTGTTCGATGCCACGGTCAATGCCGGCGTCGAGGCCGCGACGTGCTGGCTGCAACGCTCGCTTGGCGTCGGCGTCGATGGCGCGCTCGGGCCGGCGACACTCGCGGCCGCGCGCGCGGCAAACCTTCCCGATCTTTGCGCGCGTTATCAGGCGATGCGGCTCGCCGCACTACCCAACGCGCCGCGTTTCCTCGCCGGATGGCGGCTTCGCATCCTGCGCGCAACGCTGATCGCGGGCGGCATGCTCGATGCCGCGTGATAGCGATCTCGCAGCCATCGCGGAAGAAACCTACGCGGCACCGCCGAGCTTTCACGCGGGCGATGTGCATGCGTTCTCTACGCTGTGCGCCGGTATTCCGGTTTTGGCCGTGCGCGGAAGCACACGCGATCCGCGTGACTGGCTCCGCGATTTTGCCGCCCTCCCGGTTTATAGCGAAAAACTGCGCGGTTTTGCCCATGAGGGTTTCCTCCGCGGCGCGTCTGATCTTTTTCCCTCTCTCCCGCGTGACATTCTCGCCGGCGCCGTTCTCACCGGCCACAGCATGGGTGGTGCGATCGCGGTCCTGCTCGCCGCCCTCTTGTGCGCGGAAGGAAAGATGCCACGCGCCGTCGTGACCTTCGGTGCGCCACGCGCGCTCTCATGGCGCATCCGGCACCTCGTTCGCGCCATTCCGATGCGGCTTTATCGCTGCGGCGACGATCCGGTGCCCGATCTTCCGTGGCTTCCCGGCGTTTATCTTCACCCGCGCCCGCTCATCGCTATCGGCAGTCCCAGTCTCGATCCGATCGCCGATCATGCCATCGCGCAATACCGCGCCGCCCTCGGCGCCAGCGAGGAGAAAACCGTATGGTAAATCACGCGTTGATGAAACTCGGGCGCCTTCGCGCAACACCCGACCCGCACCTCCCCGCGCTCGCCCAGCTTTGGCAGCCGAAGGAGGGCGCCGATCTCGCCTGCGATTGGTATTCGCGCCTCTCTTCATGGCCGATGCTCGCGAACGACACGGTCGGCGACTGCACTTGTGCCGCGATCGGGCATGTCATCCAGCAATGGACCGCCTACACCGATGCGGCCCCCGTGGTGATGGATGATCAGCAGGTGCTCGCGGTTTACAGCGCCGTCTCTGGATATGTGCCCGGCGAGGACGCAACCGATCGCGGTGCTCTTTGCGCGGACGTGCTGCGCTATTGGATGATCGAAGGCGTTCCCACCCCGGATGGTGGGCCAGATGCGCTCACCGGGGCCGCGCGCATCGCGCCCGGCGACGTGGACGTCATCCGCCACGCGATCGCGACGTTCGGCAATCTCTATGCGGGGATTGCCCTCCCAATGAGCGCGCAGACGGAAGAGGTGTGGACGGCAATCAGCGATGCGCCGGGCTCCTGGGGCGGCCACTGCGTGCCGCTGGTCGGCTATAACGGCGTTGGGCCGGTCTGCGTCACCTGGGGCGCGCTCAAGCAGATGACCTGGGATTGGTGGGCGACCTATGCGGAAGAAGCCTATGCGCTGCTATCGCCCGACTGGCTGCGCGCGACCGGCACCGATCCCGCCGGCGTCGATTGGGCCGCGTTGCAGAAGGCGATGGCGGCACTCAGCGCCTGAGTTTTCCCGCCCCTTGCCGCGATCGGGGCCGGCTCAAAGATAGCCGGCGCCGGCTTCGACCGCGAAACGATCAGGCGGGCCCTGCCAGATGATGCGCGCATGTTCGAGAACATAGACGCGATCGGCATGCGGGAGCGCGAAGGTGACGTTCTGCTCGCCGAGGAGGACGGTGATCGCGGTAGTTTCGCGGAGGCGCGCGAGCGCTTTCGAAAGTTGCTCGAGAATGACGGGGGCCAAGCCAAGCGTCGGCTCATCGAGGATGAGAAGGCGCGGGTTCATCATCAGCGCGCGCGCGATCGCGAGCATTTGCTGCTCGCCGCCGGAAAGTGTGCGTGCCAACTGGGCACGGCGTGATTTCAAAATCGGGAACAGTTCGTAAAGCCACTCAAGCCTTGCCATGCGCGCCGGTGCCGGCTGATGCTGGCCGCCCAATTCGAGATTCTCGACAACACTCATATCGCCGAACAATTCCCGCGTCTCCGGGCATTGCACGATGCCGCCGCGGGCGATCGCGGCCGGGCTCTGTCCGGCGAGCGGGCTTCCCTGCCAGCGCACCGAGCCGGCATAGGGAATGAGGCCGGAAATGGCGTTGAACAGCGTCGTCTTGCCGGCACCATTGAGCCCGACGACGGAGACGAACTCCCCCTCATGCACATCGAGCGCGACCTGTGCCAAGGCCTGCGCCTTGCCATAGAACACGCTGAGATCTTCGGTTCTGAGCAACGGGATGCCGCTTTTCTCGGGCGCGATGGCGCGGGCATGGGTTTCGATCTTGCCGCCGAGATAGACGCGCCGCACCGTCTCGTCGCGCATCACCGCGTCCGCCTTGCCCTCGGCGATGCGTTTGCCGAGATACATGGCGAGCACCCGATCGACCAGTGCGGCAACCCCCTTGACATTGTGATCGACGAGCAGGACGGCTTTGCCCTCCTCGCGAAAGCTTCTGATCAGAGCCGAGAAATTTTCGACCTCCGCCATGGTGAGGCCGGCGAACGGCTCATCGACCAGAACCACTTGCGGGTCGCGCGCAATCGCTTTGGCAAGCTCCATGCGGCGGAGATCGGCGAAGGGCAGCGTCGCCGGGCGGCGGTCGAGCACCGCGCCGAGTCCGACCCGCTCGCCGATCGCGCGTGCTTTCGCATCCACCGATTTTTCCGCGGCGAGCTGAAAAAGACTATCCGGCAGAAGTGCCAGCTTGATGTTTTCCAAGACCGTCTGGCGATGCAGCGGGCGCGAGTGCTGAAAGACGAGGCCGATGCCGGCGCGCGCGATGCGATGCGTCGGCCACGCGACGATCTCACGCCCGGCGAGCCGCACCGAGCCGGCATTGGCGCGCTCGATCCCCATGATCAGCTTCATCGCCGTCGATTTGCCCGAGCCATTGGGGCCGATCAGGCCGAGAATTTCCCCGCCCGCGATCGAAAACCCGAGATTCTCGACCGCGACCAGGCCGCCGAAACGCTTGGTCAGGCCTTCGACTTCGAGCAGATTGGCGCTCATGCCCGCTCTCCGCGACGCAAGAGATAGCCGACCAGGCCATCGGGAAAGAAGAGAATGACGACGAGCGCGATCGCCGAGACGACGAAGGTATTGAGCTGGCCGAGCGGGCGCAGGATTTCGCCGGCAACGATGAGAAACACCGAGCCGATCGCGGCCCCGACGATCGTGCGCCGCCCGCCCAGCACGGCGGCGATGATGATCTGCACACCGACCGAGATATCGACGACGGTATCGACCGACGCGGTGCCGAGATAAAACACCAGCATCGCGCCGCTGAGCCCGGAAAAGAGCGCGCTCACCGCAAACGCCGCGAGCTTGTGTTTCGCGACATTGAAGCCGAGGGCCTGCGCCTCGATCGCATCCTGTCCCGCGGCCTGCAAAATCAGCCCCGCCGCCGAGCGCGACAGGCCATAGAGCAAAACGCCGCTGACGACGAGAAAAGCAAGCGCGATCCAGTAATTCCGACCGGGATCGATGGAGAGAACGTCATTGATGGTAAGCCCGATCTCGCCCCCGGTCACGCCGGCGAAGATCACGATCACCTGTTGCAGCATCAAGACCGCGACCAACGTGATCAGGCCGAAATAGGGGCCGCGCAGGCGAAGGGCGGGAAGGGCGAGGGCAAATCCGCCGATGAGGGCGGCAATCGCGCCGGCGATCACAGAAAGCCAGACCGGAACACCATGATTATCGAGGAGCCCGGCGGCATAGGCGCCGAGGCCGATGAGAAAGGTCGGGCCGAAATTCACCTCTCCGGCGAAGCCGAACAGCAAATCCCAGCCCATCGCGAAGACACCGAAATAATAGGCGACGGTGAGCACGGCGAGGATATAGGCCGAGAGCCAGAGGGGAAAACTCGCGAGGACGAGAAGAGCGATGACGGCGAGAACGATGCGCATGACTACCTCAGCGTCGCCCGAACAGCCCTTGCGGGCGGACATAGACCACGAGCACGAGCAGCAACAGCGATGGGATGGTGCGGAGCGTCGGGCTGATGAGATAGGCGGTGACGGTTTCGAGATAGCCGATGATGTAGGCAGCGATCAGCGAGCCGGAGACACTGCCGAGCCCACCGAGGACGACGATCGAGAACGCGCTCGCGGTGAGGACGCCGATATTGTTCGAGCTGGTGCCGAGAAAGGTTGCGAGCAGAACGCCGGCGATGGCGGCGAGCACACCATAGATCGCCCACACCATGAGATAGATCGAGGACAGCTCGAAGCCGAGCAAGGTCAGGCCGCGCGGATTGATGGACGCGGCGAGCAGCGTTTTGCCCGCCCGCGTGCGATTGACCAGAAGCCACAGCAAGCCGATCGAAATCCAGCAGATGACCGCCGTCAGGATTTCGTTCGCGGGCGTGCGCACGCCGAGGATATCGACGACGCCATTGACCAGCGGGCGCACGGTGATCGGGCTGTCGGTGAAGAAATAGGCGATCGCCTCCTGGATCATGATGCCCCAGAGAAGTGTCGCGGTGAGCACGAAAATCTCGGTCTCGTCGCGCGGAATGGCGCGCGAGCGCTGGATCGGCCGCACGATGAAGGCATAGGTCGCGAAAGCGAAAACGACGCCAACCCCGACCCCGGCGAGCGAGCCGAGATATTGCCCGGCACCGAGGGGGCCCGCGATATACCAGGCGGCGACGGCGGCGGCGACCATGATGCCGCCATGCGAAAGATTGAGCACGCCGGAGACGCCGAAAATCAGCGAAAATCCGATCGCGCCAAGGGCATAGAGCGTGCTGATGGCAAAGCCATCGACCAGGATCTGCAAGCCGCGCATCACGCGCCTTCAGCCATGTCGGAAAACTCCGTCTATCGGGCGGGATCGCCGGCCGGGAGATCCTGGCCGGCGAGAAGAATGATGGCGAGAGGAATTATTGCGCGCTTGCGTGTTGCGTCGGCAGCTTGATGAAACTCGGGAATTTGAGGCTGCCATTGGCGACGCGCGCCGGCCACACCGTCACCTGCTTGCCGTCCTGCCACTGGATCATGAGGCCGGAGACGAAATCGGCGCCGTATTTGAGGCCGTGCGGAAATTCGCTGTCCTGGCCATAGAAGGCGATGCGGCCGACGGTGCCGACGTAATCGGTTTTCTCCATCTCGGCGACGATCTTGTCGGCATCATCGCTGCCGGCGCGGCCGACCGCTTCGGCGATGATATGGACATCGTCATCGGTGGTATAGCCGGTATAGGCCGGGGTCACGCCGAAGCGCTTGAAATAGGCGGCGGCATAGGGAATGGTTTTCGGCGTGATCGCGACATCGGGGGTTGCGACCACCTGCGCGATCACGCCTTCGGTCGCGCCGTTGGTGTCGCGCCAGAACGAGGTCGTGGTCGCCTGCGAACTGATGCCCGACATCGGCACCGGCACCTGCTCGCTATGCCATTGCACCGTCGGCTGCACGCCGACATGGCTGATCCCGGTGGTGATGACGTCGGGACGCTGGCCTTCGATCTTGTTGAAGATCGGCGTGAAATCGGTGGTGTCGGGCGAGACGCGCACCGAATCGAGCACCTGCAATCCGGCTTTCGGCAGGCAGCGCTTCGATTCTTCGTCCAAGGGCTTGGTCCAGGCGGCATCCTCGCTCAGCATCACCGTGGTCTTCATGCCGAGTTTCTCGACCAGGAAATCATGGCTGAAATCGCAGTTGGCGTCGGCGATCGCGGTCGAGGTCAGATAGCCGTGGAAGGTGTATTTGTTGTGGGCGTAGTCTTCCTTGACGTGGCGGGTGATTTCGTTGCTCGCGGCCCCCGGGGTGATATAGGGCGTATGGAGCCGCGCCGCCCACGGCTCGAGTGCCAGCGCGACCTCGCTCATATAGCTCCCGATCACCGCGACGACGTGATCCTGATTGACCGCGCGCTGGAAGGCGCGCACCGCGTCGGTCGCGGAATTATGATCGTCGTAATCGACGATCTCGACCTTGCGGCCAGCAATACCACCGGCGGCGTTGATCTCGTCGGCGGCGATCATCGCGCCGTTGGTGATGGCGATGCCGGAGATCGCGGAGTTTTCAGCGATCACGCCGATGCGGATCGGGTCCGCCGCGCGCGCCGTCTCGAGCACGGGAAGAAGAAGGGCGCCAGCCCCGAGCGCGCCGAGCACCATTTGCCGCCCCCGCACCGCGCGACGGCGCATCACCGCTGCTTTCTTCATTCTTTCCTCCTGTGAGACATTGATCCCGGCATGATCACGAAATTACCCTCCAGCGCAAGGGGGTTTATGCCAAGCCCCCGCAAGGCCCGAAGGGTCTGCCTTTCGGAGGCTTGGCATGCACGCCGGGTTGGCGGGCGGCGCGCAATAAGACCCTAATACCAGTCGCCATTGCCCCATCCTTCATCGGCCAATGGCGACTGGTATTAGGGTTTGGCCGGGAAAATCGCCCCCTCGATGCGATCGCCGACCCGGATATCGTCCTTCTCGGTGATCCCGCCGGCAAGTTCGAGGGTTGCCCGCACCGGGCCGTGGCTCGCGACCACCGCGAGGCTTTTCGGCACCGTGTTCTCGGCGATGGTGCGGATCGAGCCATCGGCGCTGATGAACACCATGTCGAGCGGCACCAGGGTATTGCGCATCCACATCTGGCTCTCGCGCGGCACGCCCCAATCGAACAACATCCCCTCGTCATCGCCGACATGGGTGCGGAACATCAGGCCGATGGTCTGCTGATCGGGCGTTTTGGCCATTTCCACATTGAACACATGCCGTTTGCCGTCATGGGTGATGATGGTCAGCGTCTCCCGCGGCAATAAGGGTTGGGCATGGGTGATGTTCGGCTCCTCGGCGCGCACGCCGAGCGCGAGGGCGGCCAGCGCGACGAGGGCGAGGGGAAGAGCGAAGGCGGGGATGGCGCGGCGAGCGGACATCTTGGTCTCCTTGAGTGGGCGGCGCGATCCCCTACCACGCCGGGATGGGGCCTTCCAGGGTTTGGGCGGCGAGTGCCCGAATTTCCGGGCGAATGGGCCCCTCGCGCGGGGCATCGCGCAACATCGTGATCCAGTGCTCGGGCGGGTTGCGCCCGGCGGCGCGACGATAGGTGAGGCCGCGCAGCACCGCCGCCGCCGCCTCGGGCAGGCGCTCCGGGATCGGCACTCCGGCCAGGCTCGCCCAGACCCCGGCCCAGAGCCGGCCGACGCTGTAAGGATTATAGCCGCCGCCGCCGAGCACGATGAGCCTTGGCGCGAGATCGCGGAGCCGTTCGATCAGCCACCAATAAGGGTTGTTGGAGAGCGCGAGGCGGGCCAGCGGATCTTCCTCGAGCCCATCGGCGCCGCATTGCAGCATGATCGCCTGCGGGCGGAGTGCGGCGATCAGCGGCAGGATCGCGGCCTCGAAAAGAAAGCGGAATTCGCTATCATTGAATCCCGCCGGCACCGGAAGGTTGCGCGCGGCCCCGCCGGCGCGGTCATGCGCCGCCCCGGTGAAGGGCCAGCGCCCCGCCTCGTGGAGG
>JAKAQU010000020.1 GCA_021819535.1 Pseudomonadota bacterium
GTCCGCCTCGGTGCCATAAATTGCGGCAACCCCGCTCATGCCCGCCAATAGTCGCTTGAGTGGTGCCTGCACCGCGAGCACCACTTCCGCCCCCCGCTCGGCGATCAGCGATGCGTAGCGGACGAATTGTAATGTATCGCCAAGCCCCTGTTCGGCATGGAGCAGAATGCGCCGCCCGATGAGCGGCTCGCCGCGCCACGGCGGGAAGGGAAAAGCGCGCGCCGCCATCCTCCCCGTTCGCCAACGCCATTCATGCTCGGCCCATCCCTCGCGAAACTGCCCGGCGGTGAGGAGAACGAGGGCAAGATTGTAATGCGCGGCGGGCGAGGCGGGATCGCGTTCGAGGGCGGTCCTGCAGGCGCGTTCGGCCTCGGCGAGCCGCCCCTGGTCGCGTAACGCGGCGCCAAGCCCGACCCAGGCCGCGGAAAAAGTGGCATCGACCGCGAGAGCCTTGCGGAACGCTGCCTCGGCCGCGGCAAAATCGCCGACGGTGAGGAGGGCATTGCCGAGATTGGCCGCGGCCGCGGCAAGGCCGGGGGCAAGACGCGCTGCCGCCGCGCCGGCGGCGATGGCGCCAGCGAGATCGCCGGTTTCTTGCAAAACGGCGCAGAGATTGGCCATCGCCTCGGGCTGGCCGGGGGCGCAGCGATAGCGTTCGGCCGCCGCCGCGTATCGCCCGAGTGCTGCGAGCGCGTTGCCGGCGGCAAGGTGCAGGCGCCCGTGAAAGGCGGCGGGAAGGGGGGAGGGCGGGCCTTCCCCGAGGGCGGCGAGCGCTGCCTCCGGCCGGCCGGCGGCGAGCAGCGCCTCGCCCTCGCGAAGCCGGGCGAGCGCGAAGCCGGGATGCGGTGCCGCGATCGCGAAAGCGGTGGCGGCGGCGGCATGATCGCCCTTGGCGTTCAGCCTCTGGCCGAGCAGGAAGGCCGCCTCGGCATGGTCGGGACAGTCGTCGAGCACGCCGCGATAAAGCCGCGCCGCCGCCTCGTCCCGGCCGAGCGCCGCCAGCGCGCCGGCGACCCGCAATCGCGCTTGCGGCCAGCCTGGGCGCAACCGGAGCGCACGCCGCGCCGCCGCCAGTGCTGCCGCGGCGTCACCGCCCTGCAGGAGTGCGATGCTGAGATTGAGATGGCCCTCGGCGAGATCGGGCGCGAGACGGGTGGCCTCGCGCCAGGCCGCGATCGCCTCGGCGAGGCGATTTTGCCCATGAAGCGCGGCCCCGAGATGAAACCAGCCCGGCGCATGATCCGGTCTTCGCGCAAGAAACGCCCGGTAAGCCGCCTCGGCCGCCGGGAGGTCGCCGGCCCGTTCTCGCGCCCGTGCCTGCGCCAGCGTCTTTTCCGCCGCCTGATCGGTCATCGCATCACTTTGGCCGCGCGGTCTGAAAGCGAGGTTAACAGGCTACGGGTTTGCGCGGCCGAGCAAGCGGCGTAGGCTCGCGCGGAACAATGTGAGGAGACCGGTGATGGCTGAATTATCCCCTTTCGTCACCCAGAACTGGCAGATCACCAAGCCACCGGCCAGTGGCCGGCGCGGCATCGCGGTGGCCCAGGCGAAAGCGGCGGCCGAGGCCGGGCTTGCCATTCTCGATGCTGGCGGCAACGCGGTCGATGCCGCGGTTGCCACCGGTTTCGCGCTCGCCGTGGTCGAGCCGTGGAATTCCGGCCTCGACGGGATCGGCTTCGCCCTCGTCCATCCCGCCGGCGCCGATCGCGCCGAGGTGGTGGATTTCGGCCCGCGCGCGCCAGCCGGCCTCGACCCCAGCCGGTTTCCCCTCACCGGGCGGATGAAGCAGGATCTCTTCGCCTGGCCGGAAGTGGTGGACGACGCCAATATCCATGGCCCGCTCTCCTTTGCCATCCCCGCGACGGTTGCCGGCTATGCCGCGATGCATAAACGCTGGGGGCGGCTGCCATGGCCGGAAATCATTGCCCCGGCGCTCGCGCTCGCGCGGCGTGGCCTGCCGGCGGATTGGTTCACGACGCTGAAAATCGCCAATGCGGCGGCCATTCTGCGTCGCTATCCGGAAAGTGCCCGGATCTATCTCCCGAACGGTCTGCCGCCGGTCGCCCCCTACCAAGGAACGCCGGGTTTTCTTGCCCTCGGCCGGCTTTCCGAGACGCTGGAGCGCCTCCAGCGCGTCGGGGCGGAGGATTTCTATCGTGGCGAGATCGCTGCCGCGATCGCCGCCGATGTCGCGGCGATGGGGGGGGTGCTCTCGGCCGCCGACCTCGCCACCACCGCGGCGCGGATCGGCCCGGCGATGGAAGTCGTCTATCACGGCCGCGCCTGGCAGCTCGCCGGCGGGCTGACGGCGGCCCCGACGCTCGCGCGCGTTCTTGCCCGGCTGGAGGGCTCTCCGCGCGGCGCGGCGCCGGATGCCGCCTGGTTCGTGGCCCTCGCCGGTGCCCTCCGCGCGGCTTACGCCGAGCGTCTCGCCGGGCTCGGCGAGGGCGAGGTGCCCCGGATAGCGCAAGAAGGGAGCGCCGAAAGCTGCACGACCCATCTTACCGTATGCGACGAGGCGGGCGGAATGGTCGCGATGACCAGCACGCTGCTTTCCTCGATGGGCTCGCGCGTCGTATTACCGGAGACCGGCATTCTGATGAACAATGGCGTCATGTGGTTCGACCCGCGCCCCGGCCAGCCCAATTCCATTGCCCCCGGCAAACGCCCCTTGACGAATATGTGCCCGGTGATCATTCGCGACGGCGCGCGGCCGATGCTCGCCGCGGGCGGCTCGGGCGGGCGGCGGATCATGGCGGCGGTGGCGCAGATGCTGACCTTCGTCACCGATTTCGCCATGACGCCGATGGACGCCGCGCATCAGCCGCGCATCGACGTCTCGGATGCCGAGACGGTGCATGCCGATCGCCGCCTTCCCGCAACCGTGCTGGCGGCCTTGGCCGAGGCGGGGCCGGTCGAGATCGTCGAACATGCGGTGCTGCCGATCAATTTCGCCTGTCCGAACCTGATCGAAGCCCGTGCCGATGGCCTCAGATGCGGCATCAGTGACGTGCAATCGCCCTGGTCGGCGGCACTGGCGCAGGGATAGCCCGCCCCTTTGGCACGTGATCGCGCAAGCCTGATCGATCACGCTAATAATGGGCCGAAATGGCTTCCAACTGATAGAGCGTTGCCGCCCGGAGCATGGCCGCGACATGGCCGGGCGCGCCGTCCAGGCGGCGGAGCAGTTCGAAATAATGGTCTCGATTGTAGCGATGGACGAAATTGAAGATGCGATCGCCATTGGCGACCCCCCGGCCGGCGATCAGGGCCTGAAAATGATTGGCAGGCGCCATCGGGTCGTCCCGGTTCCCGAGCACCAGGAACGGGATGGAAATGACCCCGTCACCGTATGTCGCGCGCGGGATCGGGGTTCCATTCCGGTTGAAATCGTTCAGATCCCGGCCGATCGAGATCCTGACATTGCCGAGCGAGACGGCGCAGGCGAGGCTGAGCCCCGATATCGTCCTCTCGGCAAAGCCGAACTCGGTGGCGCAGCCCCAAGGATCGGCGTTGCCATAGCTTACCAGCACCTCATCGGGGAAGGTTTTCTCGATCAGGAAAACCTCGTCCGTCAGTTGATAGCGGCCCTCGCCCTCCGCGTGATTGACCATCTCCATGACCGGCATCACGACCCGCGTTCCCTTGTGGTGAATGATGCGGGTCTTGAGAAACAACGACAGGCATAGCTGTTCGGAGGGCGGCAGGAAGCGCTCTTCCGGCACACCCGCGGCCAGCATCTTCTCTTGCACCGCGGCCGGGAGCCGCGCCCATTCGGCCTGATCCCGCATCAGAGCGTCCCGGGCGTCCGATCCCCAGCCGAAATGGCGCTGGTATGCGGCCAAGAAGGCGCGTTCGCGCTCGCCGATCCGATCGCCGCCGGGCATCGTGCCATTGGGCATCATGCCACCTGCCGCGACCACCAATTGTCCGTCGCGCAGTTCGAGGGCGGTGACCGGGATCAGAAGATTGCCGGGAACGTGAAGCCGCACCGGGCGGGCCGGATCGATCGGAAACAATCCCCGCCCGCGCGGCCCCTCACGCAGGGAGAGATTGTCGGCGATGCCGCCGAGGGCACGGAATTCGGCAAGAAGATCTTCCCACGACACCAAGTTCCTCTCCTCTCGCGTTCACGCCCGGCCGATGCAGCCCTTCCCGCGGCAAAGGGCTCCTCAGCATAAGTTCATGAGGGTTTCGCGATCCTTAAAACGTATTGTCGGGGCGCGGCTGAGGCGCTGTGGCATGCCGGCGGGGGGGCATTTCAGATCGGTTTCCAAAGGCATTGCCTTTGGTGGGGTCAGGGGCAAAGCCCCTGTTCTGATGATGGATAGAACGCATTTTTTGACACGAATGCCACTGGATCACGGCGTGCCCATTTGCGCGAGGGGCGAATGGTGGCACCCCTCTGTTTTTCCAAAAAGACCCGGCTTCTCCCTACCCCCGCCCGAGCTGATAGAACTCGTCATTCGGCCGGAAATTGAAGGCGTTGGCGAGACGGTTGGACATACCGAAGAAGGCGGCGATGGCGGCGATGTCCCAGCTTTCGTCGTCGCTGAAGCCGTGCTCACGGAGATGCGCGTAATCCGCATCGTCGATGCTATGCGCCGCCAAGGCCACTTTCATCGCGAAATCCAGCATTACCCGCTCGCGCCGGGTGAGATCGGCTTTGCGGTAGTTGGTTGCGATCTGATCGGCGATGAGCGGATTTTTGGCGCGAATGCGCAGAATGGCGCCGTGGGCGATGACGCAGTATTGGCATTGATTGGCGGCCGAGGTCACGACCACGATCATTTCGCGCTCGGCCTTGCTGAGCCCGCCTTCCTTGTTCATCAGCGCATCGTGATAGGCGAAGAAGGCGCGAAACTCCTCCGGCCGGCCGGCAAGCGCCAGGAAAACATTGGGAACGAAGCCGGATTTTTCCTGCACGGTTTCGATCCGCGCGCGGATATCGGCGGGAAGGCTCGCGAGCGCGGGCGTCGGAAAGCGGCTGATGGGTTTGTCGATGATCGTTGCGGACATGGGCATCTCCTCTCGCTCGCGCCAGTCTATTCTCCCCGCGCTCCTCGCGCGAGTTATTCTCCCCGCGCTCTTCGCGCGAGCCGGATGAGGGTTCCGCGAACGTCATCGGCGCCGGCGAGGGGGGCGGGAAACGCGATGCGCCGCACCTCCTCGCCGGCGGCGAGATCGCAGCCATCGAGGTCGAGGGCCGCCATCCGCCATTCGCCCGGCGTGCCGGCGATCGCCGCCAGCGCATCTGGGTGGTCGCGGTTGCAATGGGCGATGATGTCCGCCTCGGCCGCCGCGATGGTCGCGACCGCTTCGGGATCGGGCTGGAATTTCGCGCGGCCAACGCGGCGCGCTGCGCCGAAACCGCCGACATAATGCGCCTCGCGCAGTGTGAGGGACCAGAGCGCGAAATCACCAAACCCGGCATAGAGCGCCGCATAGGGGTGGATCGCGAGATAGCGCGCCCGGCATCTTGGATCGTCGATCGGCGCGGCAAGGCCGGTGAGCGTGACCCGCGGCGCCGTTTGCGGGTTCGGCCCGGTCGCCTCGCCGACGACGAGAAGGGCTGCGCGCGGATCGGCGCGCAGATGGCGCGTGTGCTCGGAGAGACCCGAGAGCAGAAGGAGGGGCGAGAAATCGAGCATGAAGGCTGGCGTCACCAGGGACGCGAAGGGTTCGCCCCCGGCGCTCACCGTGGCGAGGCTCGCGACCCGCGCGCCGCGGGCGAGGGCGCGGAGTGAGGCGCCGATATCGGCTGGGGCTTTCGCTGTCATGCCTCGGTTTCCCTCCCATTTTCACCTCGTGCTATGCTGAGCCCCGTCGCTATCCCGGAGACGGTCATGAAGCACAGCATTGCCCTGGTCGATGATGATCGCAACATCCTTACCAGCGTTGCCATGACGCTGGAACAGGAGGGGTTTCAGGTGCGCACCTATACCGATGGCGAAAGCGCGCTCCAGGCCCTGCTCGCTCGCCCCGCCGATCTCGCCGTGCTCGACATCAAAATGCCGCGCATGGACGGGATGGAGCTTCTCCAGCGCCTGCGCGCGCGCTCGGCGATGCCGGTTATTTTCCTCACCAGCAAGGACGAGGAGGTGGACGAGCTGATGGGGCTTCGCCTCGGCGCCGACGACTACATCACCAAGCCGTTCAGCCAGCGCCTCCTGATCGAGCGCATCCGGGCTCTTTTGCGCCGCAACGAAGCTGGCCGGGCCGAGGGGTCCGGTGCCTCGCCGGCCGGCGTCATGCAGCGCGGCGATCTCATGCTTGACGAGACGCGGCATCGCTGCACCTGGCGTGGGTCCGATATCGATCTCACCGTCACGGAATTCCTGCTGCTCAAGGCGCTGGCGGCGCGGCCGGGGATGGTGAAGGCGCGCGATCAGCTCATCGATGCCGCTTACGGCGAAAATATCTATGTCGATGACCGCACGATCGATAGCCACGTCAAACGCATCCGCAAAAAATTCCGCGCCTTCGACGAGCATTTCAACCAGATAGAGACGCTCTATGGCATTGGCTATCGCTATAAAGAGCAGTAAATCCGCCGAAAAATCAGAAGAACGGCCGGAAGGCGCCGCGTTGGCGCCACGTTTCATTTCTCCTCTTCTGAGAAGAATTCTGCTCGTCAACGCGCTACCTCTGGCCCTTTTGGTCGTGGCCTTGCTTTATCTCGATCAATACCAGAACGGACTTCTGGAGGCGGAGGTGCTTACGCTGCGCGAGCAGGCGCGCATCTATGCCGGCGCGCTCGGCCAAGCGGCGGTTGCGATCGAGGCCAACGGCACCGCGCGCCTGGTGCCTCTTCTCGCCCGCCCGCTGCTCCGCCGCCTCACCGAGCCAACGCCGAGCGCCGAAGCCAAGCTCTACGGCCCCGACGGCACCGTGGTCGCCGATAGCCGCCAGCACGAAGCAAACGGCGGCACGTTCGAGATGGACCCGATCCCGCCGGCGGTCGCGCGGAGCCATGTCGCAAGCGCGATGGAGCGGGTCTATGACTGGGTGCTCGCCCATCTCCCGCACAACCCGACGGCACCGACGCTGGAAGCCGGGCCGCTCGCCGGCGGGATCGACTGGCAGCCCGACGTGCGCGAGGAACTGCGCACCGAGGGCGCCGCGCGCTCGCGCGAGACACCACCCTATATCCGCCGCACCATGGATGACCGGCTTCTGGTCACCGTCGCCGAGCCGGTGCAGCACGACGCCCAGACGGTCGGCATCATTCTCCTCACCCGCGAAGCCCGCGAGGTCGATGACAGCCTCTATAACGTGCGCATGTCGATCCTCGCGCTGTTCTCGCTCGCGCTCGGCCTCACCGTCATCATGTCCTGGTATCTCGCCCGCACCATCGCCCGGCCGATCCTGCGCCTTGCCGCCGCCGCCGGGGAAATGCGCGAGGGCCAGGGGCGGAGCGGGGCGGTGCCGCGCCGGCTTTTGCAGCGACGCGACGAAATCGGCACCCTCGCTCATGCCCTGGCGGAAAGTGCCGCCGCACTCTGGACCCGCATGGACGCGATCGAGCGCTTCGCCGCCGACGTCGCGCACGAGATCAAAAACCCGCTCTCCTCGATCCAGAGCGCGATTGAAACACTCCTCCGGGTCGAGGATCCGGTGCGCCAGCGGCGGCTCCTCGCCATCATCGCCGAGGATGTGCGGCGGCTCGACCGGTTGATCAGCGATATTTCGGACGCGAGCCGCATCGATGCCGAATTGTCGCGCACCGCGACCGAGCGCGTCGATGTCGCGCCCATTCTCGCAACCCTTGCCGATATCCACGCCGCGACCCAGGCCCGCGGCGAGCCATCGCTCATCCTCCTTGCCCCCGAGAGCGGCCTCGTCGTGCGCGGGGTTGCCGACCGGCTGGTGCAGGTTCTGCGCAACCTCATCGCCAATGCCCGCTCCTTCAGCCCGCGAGGCGGGCGCATCACGCTTTCTGCGCGCGAGACGGGCAACGAAATCGAAATCGCGGTCGAGGACGAAGGGCCCGGCATTCCGGAGGCCAAGCTCGAACATGTTTTCGACCGCTTCTATTCCGAACGCCCCGCCGGCGAACGCTTCGGCCAGCACTCCGGCCTCGGGCTTTCCATCAGCCGCCAGATCATCGAGGCGCTGCGCGGCGAAATCCGTGCCGAAAACCGCCGCGACGAGAGCGGACGCGTGATCGGCGCCCGCTTCGTCGTGCGCTTGCCCAAAGCGTGAGGGCAGGGCCGGTTTTTCGAAAAAATCGGGCTTTCCCGGCGGAGGGCGGTATCGGGAAGACCTATCGGCCAATTTGAAACTTTACCCGCGTGGTCTTGCGTGCTCTAATTCGTGCTGAGGCGTGACCGGCTCGCTCGGCTCGGACTGGGCAGGCGAAAAACCCTGTCGCGAGCGGGCGGCCGTGCCCCAGGGCGGGTTGGTATCCGATCCAACCCGTTCGATTGAAACCATGACTGAACACGGCGCGTAAAGAAAGCGCCGAAACAAGGGGAACGGTCCATGACGTGGAACAAACGCCATCTTCTGGCGAGCGTGAGCGTGGCTGGCCTCGGCCTGGCACTCGCTTTCGCACCATTGCCGGCGCGCGCCGGTGATGTCACCGATCAGCAATTGCTGAACGCCGATCAGGATGCCGGTAACTGGCTCCTGCATCACAAGGATTATGCCGCGCATCGCTTCTCGACGCTCGATCAGATCAATGCCGGCAACGTGAAGAATTTGAAGGTCGCATGGACGCTGCAACTGGGCGGCCTCGAAGGCGGCGGCATCTGGACGCATGGCGGGTTGGAGGGAACACCGCTCGCCGAGAACGGCATTCTCTACGTCACCGATGGCTGGGGCTCGGTCTATAAAATCGACGCGCATGGCGGCGAAGGCACGCTCATGTGGAAAATGGACCCCAAAACCGATCATGATTGGGCGGGCGCGATCGCCTGCTGCGGCGTCGATAATCGCGGCGTTGCGCTGTGGCACAATCTCGTCATTTCACACACCCTCGATGGCCGGCTGATCGCAACCGACAAAGAGAGCGGCAAGATCGTCTGGCAGCGCCAGGTCGCCAATCCCGACAAGGGCGAGGTCGTCACCGGCGCACCGCTGGTCGTCAAGAATCTCGCCATCACCGGCGTCGCCGGCGCCGAATACGGCATTCGCGGCTGGGTTGCGGCAACCGACCTCACGACGCAAAAGGAAGTCTGGCGCACCTACACCATTCCCGGCAAAGGCGAGCCAGGGAGCGAGACCTGGAAGGACGATCACGACGCGCAGGCGATCGGCGGCGGCTCCACCTGGGTCACCGGCAGCTATGATCCGGCCTCGGATACGATCTATTGGGGCGTTGGGAACCCCGGGCCGGACTGGGACAGCGCCTATCGTCCCGGCGATAATCTCTATACCGACAGCACCATCGCGCTCGATCCCGCGAGCGGCAAGATCAAATGGCATTTCCAGCACACGCCCAACGACGCTTTCGACTATGACAGCGTCGCCGAGAATGTTCTGGTCGATATCAATGGCCAGAAGCTCGATCTCGAAGCCGATCGCAACGGGGTCGGCTATGCGGTCGATCGCGAGACCGGGAAATTCGTCTGGGCGCAGCCTTTCGTGAAACAGTTCACCTGGACCAAGGGGATCGACCCACAATCCGGCAAGCCGATGGAGTATGATCCGAGCAAGGGGGTGCAAACCTATAATGTGTCGGTGACGCCATCGCGCGAAAACAAGGTGACGATGATCTGCCCCGGCAATATGGGCGGCAAAAACTGGCCACCGACCGCCTATAATCCCAATCTGCACCTTTGGTATATCCCGGTGATCGAGAGCTGCAACCGGATCACCGTCGAAGCGATGGTGCCGGGCAAATCCTTCAAGCCGCGCGAATTCTTCACCGGCGGCGGGCCGAGTGATCCGGTGCGCATCACCGGCAGCGTCACCGCGATCGATGTCGCGACCGGCAAGATCGCGGCCAAGGCTGAGACGCCCTATCCGATGCTCGGCGGCATTCTGGCGACGCCCGATCTGGTGATGGCCGGCCAGCCGGACGGCAAGGTGATGGCGCTCGATGCCAAATCGCTTGCCAAGCTCTGGGAGTTTAACACCGGCGGTGGCGTCAGTGCGCCTCCAATGACCTTCAGTGTCGATGGTAAGCAATATATCGGTCTTCTCGTCGGCGAAGGCGGCGCCTGGGATAAATGGTTCATCGATGGCACGCCGGAATTGAAGCGGATCGCGCCGAGTTCGGTTCTCTACGTTTTCGGCCTGTGACCGAAACACCGCCCCGGGGTCGCGAACACCGGGGCGGGTACCTGTGAACCGAGACGGAATGAAGAGTGACGATGCACGACCGATATAGACGATGGCTGTTTTTCGCCAGTTTCTTCCTCGCTTTTTCGGCAATTCCTCCCGGATGGGGACAGATGCCAGTCGATCCGGCGCAAAAGTCCGGCGATCTCGCCGAGGGCAAGCGTCTGTTTCGCATCAATTGTGCCGGTTGTCACAAATGGCATGGTGCCGGCGGCGGTGGCTATGGCGGCGATGCGCTGTCGCTGCGCAAGACACGGCTCGATCGCGCACAAATCATCGAGACCGTGAGCTGTGGCCGCCCCGGCACCGGCATGCCCTATCATCTCCGCGATGCGTATGGGGATGGCACCTGTTACGGGCTGCATGAAAAGGATGTCGTCGGCAACGGCATGGTGCTCGCAGCCAACAATTTTCTTCGCCCGAGCGATATCGCTGCCATCGCCGATTATGTGCTTGCCGAGGTGAAGGGGCGGGGTGAGCCGAATTATCAGGAGTGCCTTGCGTTTTTCGGCGCCGGCTCGCGGGTTTGCGATATTTACCAGACGAAGGGCGACGAAAAGAAGACCACGCCATGAACGGCTGGAGTGGCTTTCGTCACGCAACGACCATGGCGATCATTGCCGTTGGCCTTGCATTTCCGTTGGCGACATCGGTGCTCGCGGCCGCGAACGACGAAGAGCAGAACGATCTCCGCGAATTTCATATCGGCATGAAAATTGCCGATTTGCCCTCGTCGGGCTACCACGATTTCGTGTGCGCGGCCGACCCCGGGCGAAAACTCGCTGGCTGGGCCGAGTATCGCGAGTGCCCCAGCGATGCCAGGGGCTGGCGTGAAATCGGATTTCGCTATGACGAAACCGCCAATCCTCTCGCGCAGGTCAATTCTTCTTACGAAGGCACCAAGGTCGCAGGCCACCCGGTGCGGCTTTCGCTGCTGATTGGCCCGGGCGACGAGGTCACGGGTTTGCGTATCGCAACCGACCCCCATACCTCGCTCTATCTCCACAAAAAGGCTTTTCTTCTCGCCGATCAGGTGATGGCGCGGTATGGCCGCGAGGGCTGGGCGTGCGTCAAAGATGCGCCCGGCCATGATGCCGAGCCGCTCGGTGGCATTTTCATCAAGGAGCATTGTGAAAAAACCACGGCAAGGCGGCGCATCATCGTCGATCGCGCGCTTTATCGCCGGTCGGGTGAAGATGTGCGGCATTTCGTCAACGAGACCGAAATCTTGATCGAGGCGCCTGACGCGAGACCTTGATAGGCCGCGGAACAGCGCAGGCGTGGCAGCGTTTGCGGCAAGGCCGGGTCGGACCTATCATGCCCTGGGCAATGGTCGGGGAGAGAGACGATGAAAGTGGGTCAAGCCGTCGCGGAAATCATGAAGCGCGAGGGGATCGAAATCCTTTGCGGCTATCCGGTCAATCATCTCATCGAATTCGCCGCCGCGATCGATATCCGCCCGGTGATGGTGCGCCAGGAGCGGATTGGTCTCCACATGGCGGATGCAATTTCGCGTGTCACCTCGGGGCGAAAGATCGGCGCCTTCTGCATGCAGCATGGCCCGGGCAGCGAAAACGCCTATGGCGGCGTCGCGCAAGCCTATGCCGAGTCGGTGCCGCTTTTGGTCATCCCGCAAGGCTATCCACGCCGCATCGCCGGCATCGATCCCAATTACAGCGCGACGCGCGAAATGCGTGGCATCAGCAAATCGGCCGAATGGGTCGCGCTACCGGCGGAGGTGCCAAATATCATGCGGCGCGCGTTTTCGCGTCTGCGCAACGGCCGCGGCGGCCCTGCGATCGTCGAGGTGCCGACCGATATCTGGCACGAGGAGATCGGTGATCTCGACTACAGCCCGGCGCCCCGCGCCCGCAGCGCGCCCGATCCCGCCGATGTCAGGCGTGCCGCCGAACTCATCCTCGCCGCGCGCCGGCCGGTGATCTATGCCGGCACCGGAATCCATTGGGCCGAGGCCTGGCCTGAGCTTCGCCGCTTCGCCGAATTGCTGGCCGCCCCCGTCACCACCAGCATCGGCGGCAAGAGCGCGTTTCCCGAGGATCATCCGCTCTCGCTCGGCTCGGGCGGCAATGCGATCCCGAAACCCGTGCATCATTTCATCGCCCAGTCCGATCTCGTCATCGGCATCGGCTGCTCGTTCACCGAAACCAATTTCGGCATCCGTTTTCCGAGGGGAAAAAAATTCATCCAGGCGACGCTCGATCCCGATCATCTCGCGAAAGATGTGCCGATCGTCGCCGCCCTCCTCGGTGATGCAGCACTCACCCTCGATGCGCTGAACAACGAACTCTCGCAAACGATCAAAACCCCGCGTGACAGAAGCGGGATCGCCGCCGAGATCGCCGCCGTGCGCGCGGAGTGGATGGAGGAATGGCAGCCACTGCTTTCCTCGAACGAGACGCCGCTCAGCCCCTATCGCGTGATTGCCGAATTGATGCGCGCCGTCGACCCGAACAACACCATCATCACCCATGACGCCGGCAGCCCGCGTGATCAGATCTCGCCATTCTGGATCTCGACCGTGCCGCTTTCCTATCTCGGCTGGGGCAAGACGACGCAACTCGGCATGGGGCTCGGGCTTGCCATGGGGGCCAAGCTCGCGAGGCCCGAGAAGCTCTGCATCAATGTCTGGGGGGACGCCGCGATCGGCTTCACGGGGATGGATTTCGAAACCGCGGTGCGCGAGCGAATTCCCATTCTCTCAATCCTGTTCAACAATTTCTCGATGGCGATCGAGCTGAAGGTGATGCCGATCTCGACCGAGAAATACCGCTCGACCGACATCTCCGGCGATTACGCAGCGATGGCGCGCGCCTTCGGCGGCTATGGCGAACGGGTGACCGAACCCGGCGACATCGAGGCGGCGATAAAGCGCGGGATCGCCGCGACCGAGGCGGGAACGCCGGCCTTGCTCGAATTCATCACCGGCAAGGAAGTGCGTATTTCCAAATTCTGATCGCGTGATCTCTGACGAAATAAGGAAGGCTCATCCCATGGCCAAGTTCAAAATCGCAACCCATGCCGGCGCCGCGTTCAGCGTGCCCGGCGACTACAAATATGAGATGGAGCCGCTCGCCGGCCTCGACGCCGAAATCATCGAAAGCCCGGCGAACGAGAAGGATTTCATCGAGAACGCCCGCGATGCCGATGCGATCTACGCCAAGGGGATGAAAATCACCAAGACCATCATTGACAACTTACAAAAATGCCGGGCGATCGTGCTCGGCAGCGTCGGCGTCGATAGCGTCGATGTCGCGGCGGCAACCGCGCGCGGCATCCCGGTCACCAATTGCCCCGATACTTTCATCGAGGAAGTCGCCGATCATGCGATGGCGCTGCTGCTCGCCGGTTTCCGTCGCGTCGTCGAGCAGGACCGCATGGTGCGGGACGGGCGCTGGCGCGAAGGAAGGCCGGCTCTGCTGCAAATTCCCCGCCTCATGGGCCAGACCCTCGGCTTCATCGCCTTCGGCCATGTCGCGCGGGCGATGGCGCGGCGGGCCAGGCCGTTCGGTCTCCGCATGATCGCTTATGATCCGTTCATCGAGGAATTGGTGATGCCGGACTATGATGTCGTGCCGGCAACACTCGAAGAAGTTCTGCAGCAATCCGATTTCGTCTCGCTGCATGCGCCGGCGACGCCCGAGGCCGAGGGGATGCTCGGCGAGGCACATTTCCGGCAGATGAAAAAGAGCGCGATTTTCATCAATACCGGGCGCGGGGCGACGGTGCGCGAGGAGGGGTTGATCAAGGCTCTCCAGGAAGGCTGGATCGCCCATGCCGCGCTCGACGTCCTGGAAACCGAGCCGCCCGGCAACAACAATCCGCTTCTCGCCATGACCAACGTGACGCTGAGCGCGCATGTCGCCTCGGCGTCGGCCCGCTTCGACCCCGCGCGGAAACGCCATGTCGGGCGCGAATTGGCGCTCGTTCTCAGCGGCCGCTGGCCGATGAGCTGCGTCAACCCGGCGGTCTTGATGCGCTCCGATCTCAGGCGCTGGCAGCCGGTTTCGATGACGCGCGGGCCGAATAGCTGACATTCGTCCCATATTTCACCGCACGGCGCCGGGGCGCCTGAGCCAGGTCTTGCGCCGCAAGCGCGACGCTATCCCCGGCTAGTCGCCAAACGCCGCCATGGCGGCGTCGAGCGCGCCCTGCCCGTGCGGGATGCCGGCGCGTCCGAGGCTCATTTCCACGGCGGCGAGGGTGCCCATCACCATCGCCTCGTTGAGATCGCCGAGATGACCGATGCGGAACACTTTGCCGCCGAGCGCACCGAGCCCGCCGCCGAGCGAAACATTGAAGCGCTCACGCGCGATCGTGCGCACCGATTCGGCATCGGCTCCCTCCGGCATCAGGATGGTGGTCACGGAATCCGATACTCGCTCCGGGTTGGTGCAGAATAATTCCGGGCCGCGATTGCCCGACCAGGCGCGCACCGCCGCCCGCACCCCGCTCGCCAGGCGATGGTGGCGGGCGAAGACATTTTCCAGCCCCTCATCCTCGATCAGGCGCAGCGATTCGCGGAGGCCGTAGAAGAACGTCACCGGCACCGTGCCCATGAAACTCTTGTGCGGCCGGCCCAGCATCGCCGTCCAGTCGAAATAGCCGCGCGCAAGCCGCGCCTCTCGATGCGCCGCGAGCGCGCGCTCGGACGCCGCGGTGAAGCTCATCCCGGCAGGCAGCATCAGCCCCTTTTGGCTGCCGCCGACCACGGCATCGACGCCCCATTCGCTCATGCGGAAATCGAAACTGCCGAGTGAGGAGATGGTATCGACGAGGAACAGCGCCGGATGGCGGGCGGCGTCGATCGCGGCGCGGATGGCGGGAAGCGGCAGGGAAAGCCCGGTCGAGGTTTCGTTATGAACGGCGCAGACGGCGCGGATCATGCCTTTGGTATCGTCTCTGAGCGCCCGTTCGATCGCCGCGATGTCGGCCCCATGCCGCCAATCGGCGGCAACCGTTTGGATCTCAAGACCGAGCCGCGCCGCCATCCCCGCCCAGGTTTCCGAGAAATAGCCGGAAGAAATCATGAGCAGGCGTTCGCCCGGAGAAAAGAGATTGACCAGGGTTGCATCCCACGCGCCATGGCCCGAGGCGGTATAGAGGAATAATTCGCCGCTTTCCTGGCGCAAAACCCGGCGCAATCCGGCCCGCCCTTCCTGATATATCGCGAAAAACGCCGGGTCGTTGAAATCGACCGAGGCGTGGGCGGTCGCCAGCAAGACGCTGTCGGGGATGTTGGTCGGCCCGGGATTGGCAAAGAAATGGCGGCCGCGCGGCGAGATCATGATTGAATGGCTCCTCTCCGTATTCCCGCCCGATGGCGGTAAGCGACCCTAATCTCTTGAATAGAAAGTGTAAAATTTTTATGCGCATGGCTGGATCGCGAGATC
>JAKAQU010000021.1 GCA_021819535.1 Pseudomonadota bacterium
GATCGAGCGGGGATTCGGCGAGCACCAGCTCCTCCACCTGATGCTGGGCGAAATAGCCGACGGCGAGCCCGCGCGCCGGCATCATTTCGCCCGACATCGGCGCGAGCCGGCCCGCGAGCAGCTTCGCCAGCGTCGATTTGCCGTTGCCATTGGCACCGAGGAGCGCGATGCGATCCTCCATGTCGAGGCGGAGCGAAACATCGCGCAAAACCGCCCTCCCCTCATAGCCGATGCTGACATGATCGAGGCGCAACAGCGGCGGCGCGATCGAACGCGGGGCTTCGAATGCGAACCGCGCCGGTGCTGCCTCCACCACCGTGATGATGGGCGGCATCCGCGCCAGCGCCTTGAGCCGCGACTGCGCCTGGCGCGCTTTGGTCGCCTTGGCGCGGAAGCGGGCGACGAACGCCTCGATCCGCGCCCGCTCGTCCGCGAGCCGTGCCGCCTCGCGCGTCTCCTGGGCGCGGCGCTCGGCGGTGATGCGCGCGAACGCCTCGAATCCCCCCGGGGTGAGCGAGAGCTTGCCGCGTTCGAGATGGGCGATGGCGTGGACGGCGCGATCCAAAAGCCCGCGATCATGCGAAACGATGAGGGCGGCGCCGGGAAAACGGGCGAGCCAGGCTTCGAGCCAGAGCGCTGCCTCGAGGTCGAGGTGATTGGTCGGTTCGTCGAGAAGCAGGAGGTCGGGGGCGAGAAACAATGCGGCAGCGAGAGCGACGCGCATCCGCCAGCCGCCTGAAAAATCGCCGATCGGGCGCGCCTGCGCCGCCGCATCGAAACCGAGCCCGGCGAGAATGCGCGCCGCCCGCGCCGGCGCCGCCTCCGCACCGATGGCGCGGAGGCGTTCATGGATTTCGGCGAGCCGCGCCGGCGGCGCGCGTTCCATCTCCGCGAGAAGTGCCAGCCGCTCGGTATCGGCGGCGAGCACGGTATCGAGCACGCTCGCCGCCCCGGCCGGCGCCTCCTGCTTGACCCAGCCGAGGCGGGCGCGCGCGGGAAGCCGGATATCGCCGCCATCGGGGGCGAGTTCGCCCGCGACCAAGCGCAGGAGGGTCGATTTCCCGGCGCCATTGGCACCGATCAGCCCAACCCGCTGGCCGGCGGCAATGGCGAGATCGGCGCGATCGAGGAGCACCCGCCCCGCGATCGCGAAGCTGAGATCGGTGATTTCCAGCACACTCATGCGGCATGGATCGCCCGCCCGCGCCCGGCGATCAAGCCCTGTCCGCGCGGGGCTTGCCCAGCCGGGGGCGACGGGATAAAGCCCGCCTGAGACAAAACCGCTGCCCGTGAAGGATAACGCCATGCCCGTCGAGCGCACGCTCTCGATCATCAAGCCGGACGCCACCCGCCGTAACCTCACCGGGCGGATCAACGCCGTTTTCGAGGCGAACGGGCTTCGTATCGTTGCGCAAAAGCGCCTCCGTCTCGGCCGCGAGCAGGCCGAGGCCTTTTACGCCGTCCACCGCGAGCGTCCGTTTTTCAAGGATCTCGTCGCCTTCATGACCTCGGGGCCGGTGGTCGTGCAGGTGCTGGAGGGGGAAGATGCCGTCACCCGCAACCGCGACCTCATGGGCGCAACCGACCCCAAGAAGGCAGCCCCCGGCACCATCCGCGCCGAGTTTGCGGAAAATATCGAGGCCAATTCGGTGCATGGCTCGGACAGCGCGGAAAACGCCGCCCAGGAAATCGCGTTTTTCTTCGCCGCGAGCGAAATTCCCGGCTGAGGGGCGACGCTCCGCGCATTTCACGCCGAGATCGTAGCATTGTCGGGCAGTGCCGTAGGCACTGCCCCGTCGCGGGAAAATTGTCGCTCCAATAATCCGGAAAAAAGTCGCTTTTCATCTTTTTCTTCAGAAAAAGAAGTTCTTCACGATCGAGCGCCGCCCCCTTGTTTGCCGCGCGCCGAGGACGTATCGGCAAGCCTCGAACAACACGAGGGAGAGCGCGCCATGGCCGCGATTGCCGATATCATTGCCCGGGAAATCCTCGACAGCCGCGGCACCCCGACCGTCGAGGTCGAGGTCGTGCTCGATGACGGGACATTGGGCCGCGCCGCCGTGCCGTCGGGCGCCTCGACCGGCGTCCATGAGGCGGTCGAACTTCGCGACAATGACCCCGCCCGCTTCGGCGGCAAGGGCGTGCGGAAGGCGGTCTCCCATGTCGAGGGCGAGATTTTCGAGGCCATCGCCGGCATGGATCCGTCCGAGCAGATCCGCATCGATGAGACGCTGATCGATCTCGACGGCACGCCGAACAAATCCCGCCTCGGCGCCAACGCTCTGCTCGCGGTCTCGCTCGCGACCGCCAAGGCCGCCGCCGCCGCACACGGCCTGCCGCTCTGGCGCTATCTCGGCGGAAGTTTCGCACGCACGCTCCCGGTGCCGATGATGAACATCGTCAATGGCGGCAAACACGCCGACAACCCGATCGACATCCAGGAGTTCATGATCCAGCCGCTCGCCGCACCGAGTGTCGCGGACGCGGTGCGCATGGGGGCGGAAGTCTTCGCGGCCCTCAAGAAAATTCTCGCCGCGGCCGGGCACAATACCAATGTCGGTGATGAGGGCGGCTTCGCGCCCAATCTGAAATCGGCCGACGAGGCGCTCTCCTTCATCACCCGCGCGATCGAGGCGGCTGGCTATCGGCCGGGGGACGAGATCGCGCTTGCGCTCGACTGCGCCGCGTCGGAATTTTTCAAGGAGGGACGCTATCATCTCGAAGGTGAGGGCAAGACCCTCGATGCCGCCGGCATGACCGCCTATCTCGAAGGTTTGATGGCGCGCTATCCCATCACCTCGATCGAGGATCCCTTCGCCGAGGATGACTGGGCGGGGTGGAAGCACGGCAGCGACGCCCTCGGCCAGCGTGTGCAACTGGTCGGCGATGACCTCTTCGTCACCAACCCCGAGCGCCTGCGCCGCGGCATCGGGGATGGCATTTGCAATGCGATCCTGGTCAAGCTGAACCAGATCGGCACCCTGAGCGAGACCCTGGAGACCATCGAAATCGCCCAACGCGCCGGCTATAACGCTGTGATCAGCCACCGCTCGGGCGAGACCGAGGATACCACCATCGCCGATCTCGCGGTCGCGACCAACGCCGGGCAGATCAAGACCGGAAGCCTCTCGCGCACCGATCGGCTGGCGAAATACAACCAGCTCATCCGTATCGAGGCCGAACTCGGCCTCTCCGGCCGCTATGCCGGGCGCACCATCCTCCGCGGCGGATGACACGGAGGTCATGACGTATTTGACACGCGGCAGAGACGGTTTGGTTACCCTTTCCGGTTTTCAATGCGCGGGATCGACGCGCGGAGGGGAATCGGAATGCTCATCGTTGATTTTCGACGTATCGCTCTCGCTCAGGGCCTCCTTGCCGCGGGCCCGAAGCCGCCGCAGGGAGCACCATCGCTCGCCGTAATGGCGACTGGCGCGCGCGAGCAAGACGGCGAAGGCCGCGAAGACGCCGATGATCCGGCTCTTCCCGTGCCCACCCTGCCTGCGATGCGGTGAGGACGTGTCAAAAAAATAAAGGCGTGTTATCAATCACCAGAGCAGGGGCTCTGCCCCAGCCCCCACCAAAGGCAATGCCTTGGGAAACCTTCCCGAAGGGCCGCGGCTTGACGGCGCACCGGCATTGGTAGTTATTAGTATACAAACAATCTAGCGTCGCCTCGCCGCCCCTCCGCCTCACGCTGGCAAAACTGGGCGGGAGGGGCTGGCCGGTGAAAGCGAGTTGGCGTGATGGCACGGGCGACGGTCGCGCCGTCCTCCCCGTCGGCGGAAGTGCCGGGAGGAGAGGATTATGTGGTGGAGGCGCAGGCGGGCTTTCTGCTCCGCCGCGCCCATCAGCGCCATGTCGCTCTGTTCCTGGAGATGATGGGCCCGCGCGATCTGACGCCGACCCAATTCACCGCCCTAATCAAAATCATCGAGCGCGGCGCGGTCACGCAAAATCTGCTCGGCCGCCTCACCGCCATGGATCCGGCGACGATCCAGGGTGTCGTGCGCCGGCTCAAGGCACGCGGGCTGGTTGCGCGCAATGCCGATCCCGCGGACCGCCGCACCCATGTCTTGCGCGCAACCGAGGATGGGCTTGCCCTCGCGCGCGATGCCGTGGCATGCGCAACCGCGATCACCGACGCGACGCTCGCCCCGCTTTCGCCGGCCGAACGCACGCAATTCCTCTCTCTCCTGCGAAAGATGGTTTGACCGATGGATACGATCCCCGCGGCCCCGGCCCCTGCTCTCGGCTTCGGCTTCGATTTCGCGCAACTCGCGACAAGAGACGGGCTGGTCGGGCTCGATCAGGCGTTTCTCGCCGCACTCGAAGCGACAGATTCGGCCCTCGCCGCCCGGCTGCTCGCCGCCCGCGCCGCCCCCGAGGCGCTCGCCGCCAAGGAGGAGAGCGAGTTGGTGATCGCCCTTGGCCGCCATCTCGAAAATTTCGTCGCAACACTCTTCGGCATCGAGGCCGAAGTCGCAGCACTCGCGCGGCGTACCCACGCCCTCGATCCGATCCACGCCTGCAAGCGGCTTTTCGTCCAACGCCAGGCGGTTCGCCTTCACCCCGAAGCGGCGTCGTTCGACGGTGAGGCGCTGCGCGCGGCGCTGGAAGTGCTGCTCGGCGGCGCCTTCGACGAGGCGGGTTTCGCCGCGGCCGTCTCCGGCTTCGAGGCGGCGGGCGACGAGGCGGCGCTCGATCTCGCGCGCCGCTACGCCGCCTGGGCAACCCTCAGCGAGGCGGGGAAAGCACGGCATCGGGCCGGCACCTTGTTCAAGGTGCCGCACAAGCCCGACCCGCAGCATCTCGTCGCGGTCGAGACCATCACCCGCGACGGCGTCACCATGATGCGCTTGCCCGAGCCTGAATGGCGGGCGCGCGATGGGTTTGCCCTCACCGATCCCGGGATGAATGATCAGCAGACGCTCGATCAGATGAATTACTGCATCTGGTGCCATGCCCAGGGCAAGGATTCCTGCTCCAAGGGCTTGCGCGACCGCAAAAGCGGCGAATTCCAGAAATCCACTTTCGGTGTCACCCTCACCGGCTGCCCGCTCGAAGAAAAAATCAGCGAAATGCACACGCTCCGCGCCGAGGGCGCGGCGATCGGGGCGTTTGCCGTCATCGCCATCGATAACCCGATGATGGCGGCGACCGGGCATCGCATTTGCAATGACTGCATGAAGGCCTGCATCTATCAGAAGCAGGAGCCGGTCGATATTCCCCAGGCCGAGACCTCGATCCTGCGCGATGTGCTGGCGCTGCCGTGGGGGGTCGAGATCTATGCCCTCCTCACCCGCTGGAATCCGCTCGATCTTCGCCGCCCGCTGCCGCGCCCGGACAGCGGACGCGCGGTGCTGGTGGTCGGGCTCGGCCCGGCCGGGTTTACGCTTGCGCATCATCTTCTCAATGACGGGCATGGTGTAGTGGCGATCGACGGGCTCAAGATCGAACCGCTCGGCATCGATCCCCATGCCCCGATCCGCGACGCCGAAACCTTGTTCGAAAACCTCGACGACCGGGTGATGGCGGGGTTCGGGGGGGTCGCCGAATACGGCATCACGGTGCGCTGGAACAAGAATTATCTCAAGCTGATCCGCCTGCTGCTGGAGCGGCGGGCGGAGTTTGCCATGTTCGGCGGCGTCCGTTTCGGCGGCGGCGCGACGCTTTCCATCGACGATGCCTGGGCGCTCGGGTTCGACCACATCGCCCTCGCCATGGGCGCCGGGCGGCCGACTGTCCTCGACATTCCGAACGGGCTTGCGCGCGGCGTGCGCCAGGCCTCCGATTTCCTGATGGCGCTGCAACTGACGGGGGCGGCGAAATTCTCCTCAATCGCCAATCTACAAATCCGCTTGCCGGTGGTGGTGATCGGCGGCGGCCTCACCGCCATCGACACCGCGACCGAAAGCCTCGCCTATTACGTCCGCCAGGTGGAGAAATTCGCCCGCCGCTATGAAACCCTCGTCGCCGAGCGCGGGGAGGAGGTGGTGCGCGCACTCTGGTCGGCGGAGGAGAGCGAAATCGCCGCCGAGTTCCTCGCCCATGCCGCCGCCATCGGCGCCGAGCGCGAACGGACCAAGGCCGAAGGGCGGGCGCCCCGTTTCGCGCCGCTGCTCGATTCCTGGGGTGGCGCCACCATCGCCTATCGCCGCCGGCTGATCGATGCCCCGTCCTATACCCTCAACCATGAGGAGGTCGCCAAAGCATTTGAGGAAGGGGTGCGGTTCGCCGAGGGGCTGACCCCGGTCGCGGTCGACATCGATGGCTTCGGTCATGCCGCCGCCTTCCGCGCGCGCGGAAGCGACGGCGCGGAAGTGGTGTTGCCGGCGCGTGCGATCCTGGTCGCCGCCGGCACGCAGCCCAACACCGTGCTCGCCCGCGAAGATCGGCGGATCGCGCTCGATGGCCGCTATTTCCAGGCGATCGGGGAAGATGGCACCCCGGTCTCGCCGATCCGCGGCCTCGCCAAGCCCGAGCGCGCCGAGGTATTGATGCATCGCGCGCCGGATGGCCGCCTCATCAGCTTCTTCGGCGATCTCCATCCGAGTTTTTTCGGCAATGTCGTCAAGGCGATGGGAAGTGCGAGGCGCGGCTATCCGATCGTCTCGCGCGTGCTCGCCGCGCGCCCGGCGGCCTCGTCCGGCGCGCGTGACGCGGTGATGGCGCAAACGCGGGATGCGCTCACCGTCACCGTGCATGCGGTCAATCGCCTCACCCCCACCATCGTCGAGGTGGTCCTGCACGCCCCGGCGGCGGCGCGCGCCTTTCGTCCGGGCCAGTTCTTCCGCCTCCAGAATTACGAGCAATTCGCCCCGAAGCTCAGCGAGCCCGGCCTCGGGACGACGCTTTTGGCGATGGAGGGGCTTGCCATGACCGGCGCCTGGACCGATCCGGCGCACGGCCTGGTCGCGGTGATCGCGCTCGAGATGGGCGGCAGTTCCGATCTTTGCGCGGCTCTCACGCCGGGCGAGCGTGTGGTCCTGATGGGGCCAACCGGATCGCCGACCGATTTGCCCGAAGGAAGCACCGTCGCCCTCGTCGGCGGCGGGCTCGGCAATGCCGTTCTGTTCAGCATCGGCGCCGCCTTGCGCGCCCGCGGCACGCGCGTCCTCTATTTCGCCGGCTACAAGAAAATGATCGATCGCTACAAGGTCGAGGAGATCGAGCGCGCCGCCGATGTCATCGTCTGGTGCTGCGACGAGGCGCCCGGCTTTGCCCCGACACGCCCACAAGACCGCAGCTTCGTCGGCAATATCGTTGCCGCCATGGCAGCCTATGGTGCGGGCAAGCTCGGCGAACAATCCGTGCCGCTCGCCGCGTGCGAGCATCTCATCGTCATCGGCTCTGATCGTATGATGCAGGCGGTGGGGGCGGCGCGGCATGGCCTGCTCGCGCCCCATCTCGCCCCCGGGCACAGTGCCATCGGCTCGATCAATTCGCCGATGCAATGCATGATGAAGGAAGTCTGCGCGCAGTGCCTGCAACCGCAGATCGATCCGGTGAGCGGCGAGCGCCATGTCGTCTTCTCCTGCTTCAACCAGGATCAGGGTCTCGACCGGGTGGATTTCCCGGCGCTCGCCGAGCGGCTCCGCCAGAACAGCCTGCAGGAGAAGCTTACCGCGCAGTGGATTGACCGCGCACTTCGCCGTCTCGCGTTACGCGGGTCTCGGGGTGCTGCCCCCAGCGGGTCGAGGGCGGAGCCCTCGCCCTAATTTTTCACGAGGAGAAACCCCATGGCGCTCGCCGCAGGACCGGAAACCCAGATCGGCAAACTGGTGATCCGCAATATTGGCCTGATGCTCTCGGGCGCCCTCGAAGCCCCGATTCTCGACGCCGATACCCTCGTCGCCGAGGGCGGGCGCATCACCGCGTTCGGGCGTGAGAAGGATTGCGACACCGAGGGCGCGCGCGTGGTGATCGACGCGCAAGGGGTGGCCCTCTCCCCCGGTCTGATCGATAGCCACGTCCATCCCGTGTTCGGCGACTGGACGCCGCGCCAGAACCAGCTCGGCTGGATCGAGAGCTGTCTCCATGGCGGGATCACGACGATGATCTCGGCCGGCGAGGTGCATTTGCCCGGCCGGCCGCGCGATATCGTCGGCGTCAAGGCGCTGGCCATCACCGCCGAGCGCGCTTTTGCCAATTTCCGCCCCAACGGCGTCAAGGTCCGGGCCGGCGCGCCGGTGCTCGAACGCGGCATGGTCGAGAGCGATTTCGCCGAGCTTGCCGCATCTGGCGTGAAGCTCCTTGGCGAGGTCGGGCTTGGCACCGTCAAGGCCGGCTACGAGGCCAAGGAGATGGTGGCGTTCGCGCGCAAATACGGCATCCAGAGCACCATCCACACCGGCGGGCCGAGTGTTCCCGGCTCGGGCTATATCGACGCCGACACCGTGTTGGAGGCGGATGCCGATATCATCGGCCATATCAATGGCGGCCATACCGCGTTGCCGCTCCGGCAGATCCGCTGTCTCTGCGAGGGTTGTTCGCGCGGCATCGAGATCGTCCATAACGGCAACGAACTCGCCGCCTTGAGCGCGCTCAGATTTGCGAACGAACTCGGCCAGCTTGCGCGCGTCATTCTGGGGACCGACAGCCCCGCCGGCTCGGGCGTGCAGCCGCTCGGCATTCTCCGCCTGATCGCGTTTCTCGCGAGCTTCGGCGAGATACCGGCCGAGACCGCGTTCTGTTTCGCGACCGGCAACACGGCGCGGCTCCGCGATCTCGATTGCGGCCTGATCGCGCCGGGGCGGGCCGCCGATTTCGTCCTGATGGACCGCGCCCAGCACAGCGCGGGCAAGGATTTGCTGGAGAGCGTGCGCCTCGGCGATCTTCCCGGCATCGGCATGGTGGTGATCGACGGCATCGTCCGCGCCGGGCGCAGCCGCAACACGCCTCCGGCCGAACGCATCCCGGTGATCGTTTCCTGAGGCAGATCAGAGGATAGCCGCTCGCCATAGCAGAGCACGCTCTCCGCGCTCCGGCTGCGCGGCGCCGCGATCCTGGCTTGCCTCTCTCCGGGCCGGGTTTCATACTTCCTCCAGGCTTGCGGCGCTGCCGCTCTTCCTACCGCCCGTCTGCAAAAAAACCGAAGAAACATCCGGGAGGAACCACCACATGCGCTTAGCCCTCACCCGCTTTCTCGCTCCCTTCCTGGCCCTGCCGCTGCTCGCGGGGCCGCGCCCGGGTGAGGCGGCGGCGCCATCGCCGGATGCCATCCGCATCGGCGTGCTCAGTGATATGACCGGCCCCTATGCCGATCTCGCCGGCGCCGGCTCGGTGATCGCGGCGCAGATGGCGGCGGAGGATTTTGCCGCCGAGGTCGGCGCCGGCGGCCCGAAAGTGGAAATTCTCGCCGCCGATCAGTTGAACAAGCCCGATGTCGGTGCCGCCATCGTCCGCGCCTGGATCGATCGCGACAATGTCGCGGCGGTGGTCGATGTGCCGAATTCCGCCGTGGCGCTCGCCGTCAACCAGGTGCTGCGCGAGAAGGACAGGGTTTTTCTCGCCTCCTCGCCGGCGACCAGCGATCTCACCGGCAGACAATGCTCGCCCGATACCGTGCAATGGGTGTTCGACACCTGGGCGCTCGCCCACGGCACCGCCCGCGCCGTGCTCGCCAAGGGCGGGCAAAGCTGGTTTTTCATCACCGCCGATTACGCCTTCGGCCAGGCCTTGGAGCGTGACGCGAGTGCCGAGGTCAAGCGGGCGGGCGGGACGCTGCGCGGCGATGCCCGGGTGCCGCTCAACACCCATGATTTCTCCAGCTATCTCCTGCAGGCGCAGAATTCGGGCGCCGATGTGGTGGCGCTCGCCAATACCGGGGCGGACGCCGTCAATGCCGCCAAGCAGGCCGCTGAATTCGGCCTGACGCGCAGCGGCAAGCAGCGCCTGGTCGGGCTGTTACTGTTCCTCACCGATGTCGACGCCCTTGGTCTCGCCGACGCGCAAGGGCTGTTGCTGACGGAGGCTTTCTATTGGGATCTGAACGACAAGACCCGCGCCTGGAGCCAGCGCTTCGCCGCGCGCCATGGCGGACGCATGCCGACGATGGACCAGGCCGGGGTCTATTCCAGCGTGCTCGCCTATCTGCGCGCGACGCTGGCGGCGCATAGTATCGTCGGCCATGAGGTCGTGGCGCGAATGAAACAGGCGCCGATCGATGATCCCCTTTTCGGCCCGACGACGATCCGCGCAGATGGCCGCGCGGTGCATGCGATGTATCTGTTCCAGGTCAAATCTCCGGCCGAAAGCAAGGGCCGCTGGGACGATTACAACCTGGTCGCGACCATCCCGGCGGCCGAAGCCTTCCGCCCGCTCGCCGAAGGCGGCTGCTCGCTGGTGCCATAGAGGCAAAAAGACTTTTGTTCCGTTTTCTCGGGGTGGATACTTCCTCGGAGCGGGCAGTGCCTACGGCACTGCCAAACGAATAAAAGTTTTTTGGTTCTTTTTTATAAAAAAGAACGCTGTTTCTCCCTCCCTTCCGTGTTCGGCTGGTGTTCCCCCGGGGCGCGGTGCGGCGCGCGCGAGGCGTGGTTGTGGTGATCGGCGATTTTCTCCAGCGCCGTGAGAAAGCCCGCCCGCTCCTCGGCGGCGAGCGGGGCAAGGAGATCGTCCTGCACCGCCTGCACCGCCGCTTCGGCATCCGAGAGCAGCGCGGCGCCGGCGGGGGTCAGCGTCAGGCGGCGGGCGCGCCGGTCGGCGGGATCGATTGCGCGCCGCAAGAGCCCGCGCGCTTCGAGCGCGGCGGCAAGGCGAGCGGCATTCGAGCGGTCGATCGCGGCATAGCCGGCGAGCGTGATCTGATCGGCGCCGGGATCGCTCGCCGCCGCCTTGAGCAGCGCGTATTGCATCGGCGTCAGGTCGAAATCGGCGCAATGGTCGAGAAACAGCGCGACCGCGATCTGATGGCAGCGGCGGATGAGATGGCCGGGCCGGCGCTCGATGCCGATTTCGCTCATCGCGGTCGCGCCGTCCCCCGCGCGGCGCGGTTCATGCCGGAAAACATTCGTAGATGCCGATCTTGCGCTGCAAGGGAGCGTCGTCGATGCGAAACAAGAACAAAGGCGCCCGCGCCGAGCGGTTCGCCAGCCGGACCCGGGCGTGGACCGGGGCCACGAACACGTCGGCGCGGCTGGCCGTAAGCGTGGTCTCCTCGATCTCAGCTTCGGCCTCGCCATCGACGACATGATAGAGGGCGGAGGCGCTGTCGCGTGGCACCGCAACCTCCTCGCCGGGCCGCAGCATCAGGGCCGAAAAGCCAAGCGTGGGGAGGCATTCGCCGCCGGTCTCGGGATTGACATAGGCGAGATGGACCGGTGTTCCCGCCGGCGTGTCGGTGGCGAGGGCTTCGAGGGCGGGGCGAATCTCGGCCCATGGCCAGCGCAGCAGCGGATAGATCGGGCGAGAGGCGGCGAGCGAGGCATAGGGCACGAGGCCGGCACGGCGATAGCGGGTCGCGGCAGCGTCCGGCGCGTTGCGCACGGTCTGGCGTTCGCCCTCGCGGGCATAGGACGCCTCCATGCCGACGAGCAGCGGCAGATCCAGGATATCGAGCCAGATCACCGGATCGCGCCCGCGATGGCCGTGCTCATGCCATTGCAGCGCCGGGGTCAGGATGAGATCGCCGGGCGCCATCGGCAGATACTCACCATTGACCGCGGTGAACCCGCCCTCGCCCTCGACCACGAGGCGCACCGCGGAGGGGGTATGGCGGTGGTTCGGCGCGGTTTCGCCGGGGAGGATGAGCTGCATGCCGGCATAGATCGTGCCGGTGGTGTGCAGGCCATCCAGCCCATGGCCGGGGTTGGCAAACACGAGCACCCGGCGTTCGGCTTTTTCGATCGGCGTCAATTCGCCGGCGCGGAGCAGCAACGGCCGCACCTCCTCATAGCGCCAGAGCGTGGGCTCGGTGCGCGGCCGTGGCGCCCCTTGCGGCAGGAGTGCCCGCATGCTCGGCCACAGCGGCACCAGGTTGCGCCGTGCCATCGCAGCCCGATAATCGGCCGGCAATTCCTCGAGCGTGCCAAGGGTGGGTGCGGCAGCGGTCATGGCGAGATCTCCTCCGGTTTCGTCACACCGGCAGCGGGCGCGGCGTCTAGCCCGGTGCCGCCGTAAAGCCAGGCCAGCGCGTCATACCAATCATCCGAAGATTTCGCCGACATGATGGCGTTGCGCAGCAGCGCATGGGCGCCGGCGGGATGGTAGATATGTTCGCCGATGGCGCGAGACTGCAATTGCACGCGCGCGGTGCGGAGCAGGCGCTGGCGGTTATAAGCAGCGAGAGCGGTTTCGCTGGCGCCAGGATGGGCGGCCATCATGTGCGAAAGGCAAACCGCGTCCTCCAGCGCCATGCAGGCGCCTTGGGCGAAATATTGCAGCATCGGATGCGCGGCATCGCCGAGCAGCGCGACCCGCCCGTCCACCCAGTTGACCACCGGGTCGCGGTCGCAGAGCACCCAGAGCTTCCAGTCAGTGCCTTGACGGATGATGCTCCGGGCGCGGGGATGGATGTGTTCGAAGCCGCGCATCACCTCTTCGGCCGTGACCGGCTTGCCGGCGACGGGCTCCGGCGCGTCGTTGTGACAGGTCACCACGAGGTTGAACAATTTCCAACCCTGCAACGGATAATGGACGATATGCGATTTCGGCCCGGCCCAGAGGGTCGCCGCATTCCAGCGCAGATCCTCGGGCATGCGCTCGGTCGGGATGACCGAGCGATAGGTGGTGTGGCCAGAGACGCGCGGCGCGCCATCGCCCACCACCTGGCGGCGGACATGCGACCAGAGCCCGTCGGCGCCGATCAGCGCCGCCCCGGTGACGCGCTCGCCGTCTGCGAGCATCGCCGTCACCGCGCCGCCCTCCTGTTCATAGCCGACCACCTCGGCGCTGGTGCGAAGCGTGATCAGCGGGCTTTCGTTGCAGGCGCGCAGAAACACGCCATGCAGATCGCCACGATGGATCACCGCGTAGGGGTTGCCGAAACGGGCGCGGAACGGGGCGCCGAGATCGATGCTGGTGATGTCACCGCCGGTCATCGCATCCATCAGACGCAACCGGTCGATATAAACCGCCATCGCGCGGGCGGTATCGCCGACACCGAGATAATCGAAGGCATGGAAAGCGTTGGGGCCGAGCTGGATGCCGGCGCCGATTTCGCCGAGGGTCGCGGCCTTCTCCAGAACCAGGCTTGGCAGCCCCTTGGTCGCGAGCCCGACCGCCGCCGCCAGGCCGCCGATGCCGCCGCCGGCGATGAGAATCTTTGCCGCCGTGGACATGGTTTCGCATCCTCCCCCGATCACCGCCGCCGGAACGGACGCACTCCACCATAAACGTAATAATCAGTATAGGGATTAATTGTTCGTGCCGGTCACGTTCGCGTGATTTTCGTCCGACCTCGAAGCCGGTCAGCCCATACGCCATCTCTCCGCCACCGTCACCGCGTGACCGAGCGGCCCGTGGCCGCGGCCGATGCCAGGCGCCGCGCCGATCGCCGCCTGGACATAGGCATGCGCGCGGGCGACCGCGTCGGGTAATGCCCAGCCCGCGGCGAGCCCGGCGGCAACGGCACTCGCGAGCGTGCAGCCAGTGCCGTGGGTATGGCGGGTTGCGATGCGTCGTGCCGCGAAGGTCTCTACCCCGTCCAATGTCGCGAGAAGATCGGTGACCGTCTCGCCGGGAAGATGTCCGCCCTTGAGCAGCACCGCCGGCACGCCGAGGGTGAGCAATGTCTCGGCGGCGTCATGCATATCGGCGAGATCGCGGATCCGCCGCCCGGCGAGCGTCTCGGCTTCCGGAACATTGGGCGTGAGCAGGGTCGCGAAGGGCAGCAAAGCGCGTTTGAAGAGCGCTATCGCCTCGGCATGGAGGAGGGGCTCGCCACCCTTGGCGAGCATCACCGGATCGATCACGACAGGCACGCCCGGCCCCGCCGCCGCCAGGGCCTCGACAACCGCGGCGATCGCATCGCTGCCGCCGAGCATGCCGATTTTTATCGCATCCGCGCCGGGATCATTCAACGCGACCTCGATCTGGCGGATGAGGAACGCCGCCGGCACCGGCCAGATATCATGCACGCGCTCGGTATCCTGCGCGGTCAGCGCGGTGATCGCGGTCGAGGCATAGGCGCCGAGCGCGGTCAGCGTTTTGATATCGGCCTGAACGCCGGCGCCGCCCCCGGAATCGGAGCCGGCGATGACCAGAACCCGGCCGATCGGTCGCACTACCCCCATTTCGCTCAGCCGACGAGCGAGGTCGTGGCGGCGGCGGCGATGACCGCGGCAAGATCGCCGATGATGCGCCGCACCAGCCCCTCGTCCTCGGCCTCGGCCATGATGCGGAGGACCGGCTCGGTGCCGCTCGGGCGGATCAGCAGCCGGCCCGAGCCGGCCAATTCGGCCTCCGCCGCGGCGACGGCCTTCTTCACCGCCGGATCGTCGAGCGGCGAGGGGCCGCTGAAACGAATGCTCTCCAGGCGCTGCGGCAGTGGGGCGAACACGTTGCAGATCTCGCCCGCCGGCCGCCCGGCGGCGACCAGCACCGCGAGCACCTGGAGTGCCGCGATCAGCCCGTCGCCGGTGGTGGCGAAATCGGAGAGGATGAGATGCCCGGATTGCTCGCCGCCGATATTCATGCCGCCGGCGCGCATCCGCTCGGCGACATAGCGGTCGCCGACCTGGGTGCGGTGAAGTGCGAGACCAAGCCCGACGAGAAACCGCTCGAGCCCGAGATTGGACATCACTGTCGCGACGATCCCGCCGCCAGCGAGTTGCCCGCCCTCCCGCCAGCGCCGAGCGATGAGGGCCAGGATCTGATCGCCATCGATCAGCCGGCCATGCTCATCGGCGAGCACCAGGCGATCGGCGTCGCCGTCGAGGGCGATGCCGAGATCGGCACCCTCTTCCCGCACCCGCGCGCAGAGCAGCGCCGGGTCGGTCGAGCCGCAGCCCTGATTGATATTGAACCCGTTCGGCGCGACGCCGAGCGGGATGACATGCGCGCCGAGTTCCCAAAGAACCGTCGGCGCGACGCGATAGGCGGCGCCGTGGGCGCAATCGAGCACGATTTTGAGCCCGTCGAGGCGAAGCCCGCGCGGAAAACTCGCCTTCGCCGCCTCGATATAGCGCCCGGAAGCATCCTCGAGGCGCGAGGCGCGGCCGAGATGATCGGGGGTGGCCATCTGCGACGAGAGATCGCGCGCCATCAGCGCCTCGATCTCCATCTCGGTCGCATCCGAGAGCTTGTAGCCATCGGGATCGAAAAGCTTGATGCCGTTATCCTGATAAGGATTGTGGGAGGCCGAGATCATGACCCCGAGATCGGCGCGGAGGCTCCGCGTCAGCATGGCGATGGCGGGTGTCGGGAGCGGCCCGACCAGAACCACGTCCATTCCGGCGCCGATGAAACCGGCGGTGAGCGCGGGCTCGATCAGATAGCCGGAAAGCCGCGTATCCTTGCCGATGATGACGCGGTGGCGATGGGCGCCACGGGTGAACACGATCCCCGCCGCCTGGCCGAGACGGAGCGCGGTTTCCGCCGTCATCGGCGCGACATTGGCGGTGCCGCGGATGCCATCGGTGCCGAACAGGCGCCTGATTTTATTCATTCCAACCCTTCCCCACGGCATTCGGGTGAGCGAGAGAGGCAAGACTCGCGCCGACCAATGT
>JAKAQU010000022.1 GCA_021819535.1 Pseudomonadota bacterium
CGATCTTAATCGCCCTGGTGCCGTTCCAGATTTCGAGCGGCGGCGATCTCACGGTGCAATCCTTCACGTTGATCGCGCTCGGCGGCCTCGGTAATTATGTCGGCGCCTTCCTCGCCGCCGAAATCCTTGGCCTGACCGAGGTTTTCTCGCAATATTATTTTGGCTCCGATGTCGCGAGCGCGACCATCTATCTTCTTTTCATCGCCGTTCTGCTGTTTCGCCCGCAAGGCCTCCTCGGGCACGCGGGGCGGGTGTGAATGCCATGAAGCGTCTTGCCGCCGAAGGCATCGCCTTGGCCGCGCTCACCGGCATCGGCCTTGCGATCGCGGCGAACGCCAATGCCTATGTCGTGCAGCTTTTGTTTTCGACCGCGCTCGCAGTGACGCTGGCCGTCGGCTGGAATCTGATCGGCGGCATGGCCGGCTATGTCTCTTTCGGCCAAGTGGCGTTTTTCGGACTCGGCGCCTATGCCGCGGCACTCGCGATGCTCACGCTCGCGCTCCCCTGGCCGCTCGCCACGCTTGGCGCGATTTTGCTCGCCATGGTCTCCGCCTGGCCGCTCGGGCGCATCATGCTGCGCCTTTCCGGCATTTTCTTCGCGCTCGGCATGTTCGGCCTCGCCCGCGTCTTGCAGATCATCGTCAATACGCTCGCCATCACCGGCGGGCCGATGGGCACCTCGGTGCCGGCCGCCGAGGGGCCGGCGGCAACCGCGAAAGCGATGGTGGTTCTGGCCGCCGGCGCGATTGCGCTCACGATGGCGATCAGCCGCTCGCGATTCGGCTTGCGGCTTGCGGCACTCCGCGATGACGCGATCGCCGCCGCTGCCGCCGGCGTCGATACCGCGCGCGTCAAAGTGATCGCGTTTTGTCTCAGTGCCGGTCTCGCCGCGGCGGGTGGCGCGGTCTATGCCCGCAATGTCGGCTATATCGATCCCAACAGCGCCTTTGCCGGCACGATCGAATTGCAGACCGTCCTGATGGTGCTCGCCGGCGGCATCGGCACGGTCTGGGGGCCGGTTCTGGGCGGTATTCTGATCTCGCTCCTCAGCACCGCGCTCTGGGCAAGCTTCCCGACCGAGCAGCAGATCATTCTCGGTGTGCTCGTCCTCTTGCTCGCCGTCGCCATGCCAGGGGGGCTCGCATCGCTCCCCATGTTTCGTTCCTGGCTTCGCCGGCCGATGCTCGGGGCGGAAGCGCTGCGCGCGCCCGCATCTCTCGTGCCTGCCGCTTTCGTTTCAGCCGCGAACAACGCGCCCGATTGTCACGATGCCCGCCCGGTTCTCGAATGTCGCGGGCTCGGCAAGCGCTTTGGCGGCGTGGTCGCCCTGGCCGGGATCGATATCGCGGTGCGGCCAGGGGAAATCCTCGCCGTGATCGGGCCGAACGGCGCCGGCAAAAGCACGCTCTTCGACATGATATCGGCGTTTTCCGCCCCCAGTCGCGGCGAGATCCGGTTTCGCGGTCATGCGCTCGCGCGCGCAGCGCCGCATCGCCTCGCGCGGCACGGAATTGCGCGAACATTTCAGACCAGCCGCCTGTTCCCGAGCCTCAGCGTCTTCGAGACGGTGCTGCTCGCCGCCGCCTCCCGCCATCATCGCTGGGAAAGCGCGGTGCGATCGGCGCGCGTCATCCTCGATGCGACCGAACTTACCGCCGACGCCGAGCGTTTTCCCGATTCCCTCCCCCCGGGCCGCCAGCGGCTTTTGGAGATCGCCCGGGCGCTCGCCCTCGAACCCGCCCTGCTGCTGCTCGATGAGGCGATGGCGGGCATGACAGCGGCGGAAATCGCCCGCGTCCACGCGGCCCTCCGCGCGGCGACCGAGCGCGGCACCGCGATCATCGCGATCGAACATGTGCTGCCGGCGATCGCCCCGATCGCGGCACGCGCTCAGGTTCTCGACAATGGCCAGACCATCGCCGAGGGGCCGCCGGCCGACGTACTCGGCGATCCGGTGGTGATCGAAGCCTATCTCGGCACCGAAATCGGGACGGTTTCATGAGTGCGCCCCCGCTCCTCGAATTGGCGGGCATTGCCGCGGGCTATCATCGGATAACCATTCTGCGCGCGATCAGCTTTGCCATCGCGCGGGGTGAGCGGCTTGCGGTGGTGGGGGCGAACGGGGCTGGCAAGACCACGCTCTTGCGCGCCATCATGGGCCAGATTCCGCTCACCGCCGGCACAATGCGTTTCGCCGGGGAGACGCTCGCGGGGCGATCGATCGGGGCGCGCGTGCGCGGCGGGATAGGCTATTGCCCGGAAGGGCGGCAGCTTTTTCCGCTGATGAATGTTGCGGAAAATCTCGAACTCGGGGCGCAGCGCGCAACGCGCATGGAACGCGCACGGCGACGAGACGAGATCCTCGCGATATTCCCGCGCCTTCACGGGATGCTGCGGCGCCAGGCCGGGCTGCTTTCGGGCGGCGAGCAGCAGATGGTCGCGATCGGCCGGGCGCTGATGGGTGCGCCGGTTTTGCTGCTGCTCGATGAACCTTCGACCGGCCTCGCGCCGCGGATCGTCCACGAGCTTTACGCCGCACTCACCCGTCTTGACGCGCTCGCGATCCTGGTCGTCGAGCAGAATGCCCGCGCGGCACTCCGCTTTGCCAATCGCGCCATCGTTCTCGCCGACGGCCAGATCGTCGCCGCGGCGCCGGCCGCGGAATTGCTGAACGATGCCCGGGTGACCGAAGCCTATGTCGGCATCGGGCATATCGTGACCGCGTGATGATTTTGGGTCGGCAACCGGGCCGGAGCGGCTTCCCGGCCCACCCTCAGCGCGCGCCCTCGGGTTCGGCTGAGATGATCACCTGGGCAAAGGCATAAGGGTATTCGTCGGTCATGGTGAGGGCGATCGCGGGGCGCATCCCGGGCGGCGTCAATGCCGCGAGCCGGCGCGCCGCCCCGCCGGTGAGAACGAGGCTCGGCTGGCCGGAGGAGAGATTGACGACACCGAGATCGGCCATGAAGACGCCGGCGCGGAATCCGGTGCCGAGCGCCTTGGCGCAGGCTTCTTTGGCGGCGAAGCGTTTGGCATAGGTCGCAGCCGCCTGGGCCGGCCGCCGCGCGGCGCGGCCGCGCTCGGCCTCGGTGAACACCCGGCGCAGAAAACGCTCGCCATGGCGTGCCAGCACCGCCTCGATGCGCCTGATATCACAGAGATCGGCGCCCAAGCCGAGGATCACTTGAAAATCCTCACGCGTGCGCGCGCTCCACCTCGGTAAACCCGACGGTCGCCCGGAGGCCGGTGATCACCCCCGAGAGTTGGCCGAGATCGCGCACTTCGACATCGACCACGAGTTCCCAGAAATCCTGCTGGCGGTTAATCACGTGGAGCTTCTGCAGGCCACCCCCGTATTTGGCAATGGCGCTGGTGAGCGTGCCGATCTTATTCGGATCGGTAACGAGGCTGATCCGCCCCACGTAATGGCAGGTCTTGTCATCGCCGGGCACGACCTTGTTCCAATCGACATCGATGAAACGCTCGGGTGTCGCCGCGAACTGCTCAAGCGTCTGGCAATCGCGGGTGTGGATGGTGACACCCTTGCCGGTCGCGATGATGCCGACGATGGGATCGCCCGGCAGCGGATGGCAGCAGCCGGCGAAATTTGTCACCATACCGGGAATGAGGCCGGTGATCGCCATGCCACGATCGATCTGTTCGTTGCCGCGCGCGGTCTGGCGGGCGGCGAGGCCGGGGACCATGCGGGGCGGGCGCGAGGTCTGGCGCAATTCCGGATAGGCCGCATGGACCACGTCCTTCGGGCCGATCGCACCATTACCGACGGCAATGAACAGATCTTCGAGCGAGGCCTGTTTCAATGTCTTCAGCGTCGCTTCAAGGGTTTTTTCGCTGCCGTCCACGCCCTCCTGGCGGAAGGCGCGCGCGAGCATGGCATGACCTTCGTCGCGATTCTGCTGGCGTTGCTGCTGGTGGACGAAACGGCGAATGCGTGCCCGCGCCTTGCCGGTGACGCAGAAACGCTCCCATTGCGGCGAGGGCGTGCCGCCGCGCGCCGTCATGATCTCGATCTGATCGCCGTTCTGAAGCTGATAACGAAGCGGCACCAGACGGCCATTCACCTTGGCGCCGACGCAGGCATCGCCAACCTGGCTGTGCACGGCGTAGGCAAAATCGACCGGTGTCGCCCCACGCGGCAGCGGAATAAGCTTGCCCTTGGGCGTGAAGCAGAAGACCTGGTCCTCGTAGAGTTCGAGTTTGGTATTTTCCAGAAATTCGTCGGGAGCGGCGGAATCTTCAAGAATTTCGAGAAGATCCTGCACCCAGCGGAATTTCTGCGCCTCTTGCAGACTAGCCGGCTCGGCATGGCCCGACGCTTTATAGGACCAATGCGCGGCGACACCGTTCTCGGCGATTTCGTGCATGGCGCGGGTGCGGATCTGCACCTCGATCTTCTGGTTGCGCGGATGCCGGAGTGTGACGCCGGTATGGAGACTCTGATAGAGGTTCGATTTCGGGGTCGAGATGTAGTCCTTGAAGCGCCCGGCGATCACCGGATAGGCGGCATGAACGGCGCCGAGCGCGGCATAGCAGGCCTCGCGCGTCGGCACCACGATGCGGAACGCCATGATGTCCGAAAGCTGCTCGAAGCTCACCTTGCGGCGCTGCATTTTTTCCCAGATCGAGAACGGTGATTTCTCGCGCCCGGTGACCTCGAGCACCGGCACCCCGGCGGCCTCGCACACGCCGCGCAGCTCGCGCTTCACCTCCTCGATGACATCCGCCCCCTGGCCGCGAAGAAAATTGAGCCGCGCCTGGATGGTCTCATAGGCGGCGGGCTCGATCTGGGCGAAGGCGAGGATTTGCAGTTCGGTCTTCAGCTGATCCATGCCGATCCGCTCGGCGAGCGGGGCGTAGATTTCCATCGTCTCGCGGGCGATACGCTCGCGCCGGTCAGGTTCGCGCACGAAATGAAGTGTGCGCATATTGTGCAGCCGATCCGCGAGCTTGACGAGGAGGACGCGGATGTCCTTGCTCATCGCCAGCACCAGCTTGCGGAAATTCTCCGCCTGCTTGGTGCGGTCGGATTGCAGCTCAAGTCGGGTGAGCTTGGTGACACCATCGACCAAGCCCGCGACATCGTCGCCAAAGCGGCGGCCGATATCGGCAAGCGAGGTCTTGGTATCCTCGATCGTATCGTGCAGCAGCGCGGTGCAGAGGCTCGCGGTATCGAGCTTGTAGCCGGCGAGGATCATCGCGACGGCGAGTGGGTGGGTAATATAGGGATCGCCATTGTCGCGGCGCTGCTCGGCATGGGCGGCGCTCGCGAAATCGTAGGCGGCAGTGATCAGCGCCTGATCGGCCTTCGGATCGTAGCGAGCGACGCGGCGGAGCAATTCCTCGACCGGAGAGTGTTTGGCGCCGCCCGCGGAGGACGCGAAAGCCTGGGTGAGGCTGCCTTCAGGAAGTCGCTGGAGTGCCGGAATGTTCCTGCCACCGCTACCCGTTGCCACCAAGGTCTCCTATCGGCAGACGCCTTTATCGCATGCTCGGATCATATCAACCCCACCAACGCCGGCCTGATGCTTGCGGGCACGATCAGCATCTCCGTGATTTTACCCGCGACGATCACATTCTAGCGGCGCGAGCGCCCGGAAAGTTCGGCCTCGATCGCCGCCTCGAGATCGTCCGGCGAGAAATCCTCGCCCTCGACCGGAAGATTGCCCATCTCCTCCTCCGCCGAGACATCCTGAAGACCGAAAATGTTCTGCTCGGTCGGGATCAAATCCAACACCTCTTCCTCGGCCGGCTCCGGCTCTGGCGCGCGCGCCAGCGAGCGGATGAGATCTCCCTCGAGCTTTTCGGTATCTATCGTCGCCTCAGCGATTTCACGGAGTGCCACGACCGGGTTCTTGTCGTCGTCACGATCGAGTGTCAGTTCCTCGCCCCGGCTGAGACTGCGCGCCCGCTGCGCCGCAAACAACACCAATTCGAAGCGGTTAGGAACCTTTTCGACACAATCCTCAACAGTCACGCGTGCCATGCGGGCAAGCTCCAAGTAGAAATGGATGGAAGAGACGATAGTTAAAGGTGCAAGAGGCAAAAATCAAGCCAAAACGGCGCCCGCGCCAGGCGATCAGTTTGTCAGGGTGATCAGGCGCGCGGCCGTCATCGCCCTCGACGTCATGCCCCTGGTCGCCACCGAGTCGCCACAATCAGAGAAAAATATCAAAAATTCAAGCATCAGGCCGCAAAAACCACCTCACTGAGATCAATAATAATACCAGCCATAATGATAAAATGGCTGCGGCGGAGGGGGCTGGGTCGAGGCGCAGGCCGCGAGCAGCAGCGCGCTGCCGCCGATCAACGCCCAAATCCTGAGCCGCACCACGCTGAACACACCGACATCGCTCACGCAAGGTCTCCCTGATCACGCCGCGCCAAAATTGGCCACGACCTTGCCGCGATCTTAGGTGGAAATCCCTGCCAATCGGTTTGCATCCGGGTTTCGAAAAAAAATCAAACCCGCCTTGCACATATTGCATAGGTCCGTCCTGGTGTGATAACCATAATCATGCTTATAATAACGACAGGAGAAGTCCGATGCCCAACCTGCAACCCGATTTCATGTTCTACCTGCACGATGTCGCGCATCTGTTGCGCATCATGGTCGATAAGCGCGCGCGGATGCACGATATGACCCGGGCGCAGTGGCTGATCCTGCTCAGGCTCCACCGCCAGCCCGGCATGTCGCAAAAGGAACTCGCCGAATTGCTCGAAGTCGAGCCGATTACGGTCGCGCGCCTGGTTGATCGCCTCGAACAACGGCGCATGGTGGAACGGCGCGCCGACCCGAGCGATCGCCGTATCTGGCGGTTGCATCTATTGCCCGATGCCGAGCCGCTGATCGGTGAAATCGAGGCCGAGCGCAATGAAATCGCCGCCATGATCCGCCACGGAATCGCTCCCGAGGACATGACGGTGGTGCTCGAAGCCCTCAAGAAAATGAAGACCACTTTGTGCGGCGAATTGCGCTGCAACCGGCGCGCTGAGCCGGTGAAACTGCTTGCCGAAGACGAAACCGCCGAGGAGGCCGCTTAATGTCGCAAGCCAGCGCCACGATGTCGGCGCGTGATGTCGAAGTCGCGGCCCGCCCGCGCCGCAAGAGCCGCGTTCTCCGTGCCATTCTGATGCTGGGTGGCATTGCCGTCGTCGCCGCCGGCGCGCTCGAAGCTTGGCTCATGGGCGGGCGCTATGCCTATACCGATGACGCCTATGTCGAAGCCGCGCTATTGCCGGTCTCGACCGATGTCTCCGGTCTCGTCGGCGAGATCGCGGTCCACGAGGGCGAGCATGTGGCCAAGGGCCAGGTTCTGTTTCGCCTCGATCCGCGCCAGTTCGAAATCGCCCTTGCCGGTGCCAAGGCCAATCTCGCCGAAACCGCCCTCACCATGGAAGCGATGAAGCGCGATTATCGACGCATGCTCTATGATATCGACGCCAAAGCCGCGCAGGTCGCCGATGATCAGGCCAATCTCAGCCGCTATGCCAATCTCGTGAAAGCAGGCGGCGTCACCCGTGCCGAATATGATGATGCGCGCTACAAACTCACCGCCGATCAGCAATCATGGGAAAGCCTGCGCGCCCAGGCCGAGGCGCAGCTCGCCCGTCTCGGCGGCCATCCCGATGTCGATGTCGCGCAAACACCGCAATATCTCGAAGCCGCGGCAAAGGTCGATGAAGCGGCGCGTGAACTCGACCACTCTGTCGTCCGCGCGCCGTTTTCCGGCATCGTGACGCAAGTCGATCACCTGCAGCCCGGGCAATACCTCGCCGCATCGACCGGCGCCTTCGGGCTCGTTTCCGACGAGCATGTTTGGGTCGAGGCACAACCGAAAGAGACCGAGCTGACCTGGGTCAAGCCGGGCGATCCCGTCGATGTTACCGTCGATACCTATCCCGGTCATGTCTGGCATGGCGTGGTGGAGAGCATCGCGCCGAGCGCCGATTCACAATTTTCCCTGCTCCCGGCGCAGAATTCTTCCGGCAACTGGGTGAAGGTGGTGCAGCGCATCCGGGTGCGGGTGCGCGTCGATCGCACGCCTGGCGATCCCGTGCTGCGCACCGGCATGAGCGTCGAGACCGACATCGACACCGGCCATCAACGCAGCCTCAAGGAATTGTTCTAAAACCGTGACCGTAGATTCCGATAGCGGCGCCCGTCATCGCGGCATCATCACCATCTGCGCGATGGTGGCGACGTTGATGCAGGCGTTGGACGCGACCATCGCCAATGTCGCACTCCCTTACATGCAGGGAAGCCTGTCCGCGACATCGGATGAAATCACCTGGGTTTTGACGAGCTACATCACGGCCGCCGCCATCATGACGGCCCCGGTCGGCTGGCTTGCGACACGCTTCGGGCGCAAGAATCTTTTCATTCTCTCCCTTGCCGGCTTCACCACCGCATCGATGCTGTGCGGCGTTGCCCAGACCCTGCCGCAGATGGTCGCCTTCCGCCTCCTGCAAGGGGTGTTTGGCGCCGCCCTGGTGCCACTCTCGCAAGCGACGATGATCGACATCTACCCGGCCGAACGACGCGGCTCGGCGATGGCGATCTGGGGCATCGGGGTGATGATCGGGCCCATTCTCGGCCCCACTTTGGGCGGCTATCTCACCGAACTCTATAACTGGCGCTGGGTGTTTTACGTCAATCTCCCCTTTGGCCTCCTCGCCATTCTCGGCATGATCATTTTCATGCCGCGCGCGCCGACGCAGTCCGGCATGCGGTTCGACTGGACCGGCTTCGCGGTGCTCGCACTCGGGCTCGGGTCGTTGCAGATGATGCTCGATCGCGGACAAGATCAGGACTGGTTCTCCTCGCGCGAAATCATCACCGAGGCAGTGCTGGCAGGGTTGGGGATCTATCTCTTTCTCACCCATCTTTTCACCGCCGAGCAGCCCTTCATCAGGCCGACGATTTTCCGCGATCGCAATTTTACCGCCTCCATGCTCATGATGTTTGCAATCGGCCAGATCCTGGTCGCGAGTTCGGCCCTGATGGCACCCTATCTGCAAAGCCTCGGCAATTATCCGGTGGCAACCGCCGGTCTCGTCATGGCCCCGCGAGGCATCGGCACCATGTTTGCGATGATGATTTCAGGGCGGCTCGCCAGCCGCGTCGATCCGCGCAAGCTGATGTTCGTTGGCATTCTGTTCCTGATCGGATCGAACTACAGCATGACCGGCTGGACGCCCGATGTCGCGATCCATGTTCAGGTGCTGACCATCATCGTCCAAGGCATGGGGCTCGGCTTCGTTTTCACCCCGCTCCAGGTGATCGCCTTCGCAACCCTGCCGATGACGATGCGCACCGATGCCGCCGCCATGCTCAGCCTGTTCCGCAATGTCGGCAGCGCGATCGGCGTGTCGCTCACCTCCGCGCTCCTTGCCCATAATATCCAGGTCGCTCATGCGGGGCTGGCGGCGCGGATCACGCCTTTCAATCGGGCGCTTCAATCCAATCCGTCGATTTTCCACAGCCTCGATCCGCTCACCCGCCACGGCGCCGTTCTGCTCGATCACATGATCAACCAGCAGGCGCAAATCATTTCTTACATCGACGATTTTCTGTTCATGACACTAACGACGCTACCGGCGCTGCTCTTTCTTCTGTTCATGCAACGCCCGCCCCGCCTGGCCACGGCACCGGCCGATGATCACCCGGCGGTGCTCGATTAGCGCGCATCCCGGCCACGATCGCGGGATGCGCAACGTTGGGTCATATCAAACGTGAAAACTCTCGCCACAGCCGCAGCGACCTTTTTCGTTCGGGTTGCTGAAGACGAAACCGGATTCGAGCGCGGATTCGCGATAATCCATGATCGTGCCGATCAGAAACAGCGTCGCCTGGCGGTCGATCAGAACGGTGATGCCATCCTCGGTGATCACCTCATCACCCGCACCGGGCGCATCCACCCAGTTCATCTGGTAGGAGAGCCCGGAACACCCCTTGGTGCCGACCGAGACACGCAGGAGACGCCCCTGTTCGCCGCTCTCGTAAAGCCTCCGGAGGCGCGCAACAGCGGCCTCGCTCAGGCTGAGCAAGGGTGGCAGGCTGCGGCGTTGGGCTGTGCCCGAGGGGTTGAGCGTCGTGGTCATCGTTTGTCCCTCCGCTTCAGAACATGTTGAGCGCAAGCCGCGCATCCTCGCTCATCCGGCTCGGATCCCAAGGTGGATCCCAGACGGTTTCGACCGCAACACCGCGCACGCCGGGAAGTGCCGCGACCGCCTCCTCGACCTGCACCGGCAATTCCTGCGCGCTCGGGCAGGCGGGTGCGGTCAGCGTCATCTCGATCTTGACGACGCCGTCATCCGTGATCTCGATTGCGTAGATGAGACCGAGTTCGTAGATATTCACGGGAATCTCTGGATCATAGACGGTCGCGATGGCGGCGATCACCGCATCCTCGCCGGGCGGCGCCACCACCTCGCCCGCGGGCGTCCAGGCGCCCTGAGCGGGAGGGGCGTGCGAGGCGGCATCATTCTTCTCGGTCATCCGGTCATCACTCACTGGTGGCATTCTCCCGGCCGGTGAGAGCGGCGAGCAGCGCGTGCCAGGGCAGGGTTGCGCATTTCACGCGCGAGGGAAATTCATGCACCCCGGCCAGTGGCAAAAGCCGCTCAAGACGTTCGGCAAGTGGTTCGGGGACAATCGGCGCATCGCCGGTTTTCGCCAGTGCCTGCAAAGCGGCGGCAAGTTGGCGTGCCTCCTCATCGCTGATCCCGGCGACGGTTTCAGCCATCAGATCGGCGGATGCGATACTGATCGCACAGCCCTTGGCCTCGAAGCCGACACGTTCGATCGCGCCACCCTCGGCATATTTCAACCACAACGCGATACGGTCGCCACAAAGCGGATTATCGCCGCGCGCCGTTGCATCGAACGCCGCGAGCCGGCTGCCATGGCGCGGCCGGCGGCCGTGATCGAGGATGACTTCCTGGTAGAGATCGCGGAGATCTTCGAACATCAGGCGAAAAACTCCCGCACGCGATCAATCCCCTCGGCGAGGGCATCAATCTCATCCTTCGTCGTGTAAAGGCCGAAACTCGCCCGCGCCGTGCTTTCGACACCGAGGCGCTGCATCAGCGGCTCGGCGCAGTGGTGGCCGGCGCGCACCGCGATCCCCTGGCGGTCGAGAAGTGTTGCGATATCATGCGAATGCGCACCCTCTAGCGCGAAGCTGACGACGCCGCCGCGATCCTGCGCGTGCCCGAAGATCCTGAGACCCGGAATGGAAGAAAGCCGCGAGAGCGCATGATCGACGAGGGTTGTCTCATGCGCCGCAATCGCCTCATAGCCGAGCGCCTCGACATAGGCGATGGCGGTGGCAAGACCGATCGCCTCCACGATGGGCGGCGTGCCGGCCTCGAATTTATGCGGAACCGCGGCCCATTCCGAACGCGCGAAACTCACCGAGGAAATCATATCGCCGCCGCCGAGGAAGGGCGGCATCTGTTCAAGCAGTTCGTGCCGCGCCCAGAGTACTCCGATGCCGGTCGGGCCGTAGAGCTTGTGGCCGGTAAAAACATAGAAATCACAATCGATTTCCTGCACATCGACGATACGATGGACGATCGCCTGCGAGCCATCGAGCAAAAGCTTCGCGCCATGCGCGTGGGCAAGCGCCGCCAGACGCCTGGCCGGGGTGCAGGTGCCGAGAACATTCGACATATGAGTGAGCGCAACGAGCCCGACCCGGCCATCTTCGAGCAAGCGTGCAAGCGACACGAGATCGATTTCGCCGGAATCGGTGATCGGTGCGACGCGCAGATCGATGCCATGGGCGTCGCGCAGCATTTGCCAGGGCACGATATTGGCGTGGTGCTCCATCTCGGAAATCACCACCGCTTGGCCGGGCCGCAACACGCCGCGACCATAGCTGTGGGCGACGAGATTGATCGCCTCCGTGCTGTTGCGGGTGAAGACGATTTCGCTGCGATCATACGCCTTGAGCAAGCGTGCCGCGGCATCGCGCGCGTTCTCGTAGGCTTCTGTCGCGCGCTCGCTCAGCCAGTAGATACCGCGATGGACATTGGCGTATTGCCTTTCCATCGCTTCTGTCATCGCCGCGATCACCGCCCGCGGCTTTTGCGCGGAGGCCGCGCTATCGAGAAATACCAAGTCCCGACCATAGATTTTCTGCGCCAGGATCGGAAAATCGGCGCGCACGCGGGCAACATCGAAGGGTCGCACGGAGACGCCGACGCTCATCGCCCCTGCTCCCACCAGGCATCGATCGTGTCCTCCAGCAGCGCACGCGCCGGCACATCGGCAACATTCTCGATCGCTTCGGCAAGAAAAGCACGGATAAGCATTCTCCGTGCCAAATCGCCGGGAATCCCGCGCGCGCGCAAATAGAACATCTGCTCGGGATCGAGCGCGCCGACGGTCGCACCGTGGCTGCATTTGACGTCGTCGGCGAAAATCTCCAGCTCCGGCTTGCAATCGATCTCGGCGTCCGGCGAGAGCAGCAGCGCCTGGCTCATCTGATAGCCGTCGGTTTTCTGTGCCGCGCGGGCAACCTCGATCCGCCCCTGGAACACCGCACGGGCGCGGCCGTCGAGCACGTTTTTCACCGTCTGGCGCGAAGCACAGCCGGGTGCGTCATGGGCGACGACGGTGGTGACATCCCCATGCTGCGCGCCTGCCAGCAATTGCGCGGCATCCATATGGGCGATGGCGCCGGCGCCGGCGAGGCGGAGTTGGGTTTCACTGCGCGCGAGCCGCGCGCCGAGCCCGAGCGTGAAGGCCTCATAACGTGCGCCTCCGAGAAGATCGGCAAAAAGGGTCGCGGTTTGAAAACCTTCCACCGATTCCGCCTGAATGCGGACATGACCGAGCCTTGCACCCTCCGCCAGCGCGATCTCGCTCACCGGATTGTTCCAGTATACACCTTGCCCGCTCGAATATTCGATCACGTTGAGCGCGGCTCCCGGCGCGAGATCGATGCGATAGCGAGAGGCCGAGAAAACCGGCGCATCGACCGAGGCGATGGTGAGATGAACGAGGACGAGCGTCCCTCCGTCGACATTCTCGGGAACGCGGATCACCGCCCCATCTTCGGCGAGCATGGTGTTGAGGGCAGCGAGCGGCGCGTTTTCATGGCTCGCGAGACTGGGTGCTGCGGCAAGACCGGAGAAGATTTTCCCGTCTGAAAAAGTCGAGAGGCTTTCAGAGAATTTCCCGTTCACGAAAACGATGCGGGGCGCCGCAATCGCGGGCAGCATCGCCGCCAATCGCGCAACATCGGTGATTTCCGGCGCAAGGCGAACGGGAAGGGCCGCGAGCGGGCGGAGATCGGTGTATTTCCACGCTTCCAGCCGGCGCCCTGGAATCCCGGCCGCGGCAAAGGCGCGGGCGGCGGAGGCGCGCGCCTCATGAAAGCTGTCCTCGGCGCGCGCATCGAAAAGCGCCAGAAAATCGGCCGCCGGCTGAGCGGGGGTCGCACTCATGCGGCGTTTGCCTCCGAAACCCCTTGCGCTGTGGCATCGATACCGAGCGCGGCATAGCCTCCTCGCTCAAGTTCATGCGCGAGTTCCGGGCCACCCGAGCGAAGAATCCGCCCGCCCGCCAAAACATGCACACGATCGGGCGTTATGTGATCGAGCAAGCGCTGATAATGAGTGATGACCAGAGCCGAGAAGTGAGGGCCGCGCAAGGCGTTGACGCCGCCCGCGACGATTTTCAGCGCATCGATGTCGAGCCCGGAATCGGTCTCGTCGAGCACCGCGAATTTCGGCTTGAGGATCGCCATTTGCAAAACTTCGTTGCGCTTCTTTTCGCCGCCGGAGAAGCCGACATTGACGTTGCGCTTCAGCATGTCTTCGGCCATGGCGAGATCGCGGAGTGCTGCCCGCGCAAGCTTGAGGAACTGCACGGCGTCAAGCTCCGCCTCGCCGCGGGCGCGACGGACGGCATTGAGCGCGGTGCGCAGAAAATTGGCGTTGCCGACACCGGGCAATTCCACCGGATATTGAAAGGCGAGAAAAAGCCCCGCGGCCGCCCGTTCCTCCGGCGCGAGCGCCAGGAGATCGACACCATCGAGCCAAACCTCACCGCCCGTCACGTCATAGCCCTCGTGCCCGGCGAGAATGTAGGAGAGGGTCGATTTGCCCGAGCCATTCGGCCCCATGATCGCATGCACTTCCCCCGTCGGCACCGTGAGATCGATGCCGTTCAGGATCGGCTTTCCCTCGATGCCGGCGCTCAGTCCACGAATTTCCAGCATCTAGCCCACCGACCCTTCGAGACTGACGGCAAGCAGCTTCTGCGCCTCGACGGCGAATTCCATCGGCAACTCCTTCAGAACATCCTTGCAGAATCCATTGATGATCAGGCCGACCGCGTCTTCTTGCGAAAGCCCCCGCGTGCGGCAATAGAAAAGCTGATCCTCGGCAATTTTAGAGGTCGTCGCCTCATGTTCTACTTTCGCGCTCGGATTGCGGCACTCGATATAGGGCACGGTATGGGCGCCGCAGCGATCGCCGATCAGGAGGCTGTCGCATTGCGTGAAGTTCCGCGCCCCCGCCGCGCGCGGCATCATGCGCACGAGACCGCGATAGGTGTTGTTCGACCGCCCGGCGCTGATCCCCTTGGAGATGATGGTGCTTTTGGTATTGGCGCCGATATGGATCATCTTGGTGCCGGTATCGGCCTGCTGATGATGATTGGTGACGGCGACCGAATAGAACTCGCCGACGCTACCCTCGCCCTGGAGGATGCAGGAGGGGTATTTCCAGGTGATCGCCGAGCCGGTTTCCACCTGCGTCCAGGAAATCTTGCTCCGCGCGCCACGGCAGGCGCCGCGCTTGGTGACGAAATTATAGATCCCGCCGCGTCCCTCGGCATCACCCGGATACCAGTTCTGCACCGTGCTGTATTTGATCTTCGCCTCATCGAGGGCGACGAGTTCGACCACCGCCGCATGCAGTTGATTCTCATCGCGCTGTGGCGCGGTGCAGCCTTCGAGGTAGCTGACACTCGCCCCTTCCTCGGCGATGATCAGCGTGCGCTCGAACTGCCCGGTATTGCGCGCATTGATGCGGAAATAGGTGGATAATTCCATCGGGCAGCGCACGCCCCGGGGCACGAAGACGAAGCTGCCATCGGTGAACACCGCGGAATTGAGGGCGGCGAAGAAATTATCGCCCGGCGGTACCACGCTGCCGAGATATTTACGCACGAGTTCGGGATGTTCGCGCACCGCCTCGCTGATCGGACAGAAGATCACCCCCGCCTTGGCCAGTGTCTCGCGGAAGGTGGTCGCGACGGAGACGCTGTCGAACACCGCATCGACGGCAACCTGGCTCGCTTCGCCCGCGCCCTCGACGCCGGCGAGGATCGCGCGCTCCTTGAGCGGAATGCCGAGTTTTTCATAGGTGCGCAGCAATTCCGGGTCGACCTCGTCAAGGCTCTTCGGCCCGGCTTTGCGCTTGGGAGCGGCGTAGTAATGGAGATCCTGATAATCGATCGGCGGATGCGCGATTTTCGCCCAATCCGGCTCGGCGCTCGCCCGCCAGGCGGCAAACGCCTTGAGGCGCCAGGCGAGCAGCCAATCGGGCTCCTCCTTTTTGGCCGAGATCAGACGGATGGTGTCTTCGGAGAGGCCC
>JAKAQU010000345.1 GCA_021819535.1 Pseudomonadota bacterium
ATCTTTGCGGCCAAGGGCGGGCCGGTGATTTTCGTCTCCGCCCATACCGGCAACTGGGAGATGCTGCCGCCGATCGCCGCCCATTACGGCATTCCGCTGGCGAGCTTCTATCGCCCGCTCGGCAATCCCCATCTCGATGCCCGGATCGCCGCCCTCCGCCGCGCCGCGATCGGGCGCGAGGTGGTGAATTTCCGCAAAGGCGCCGCCGGCGCGAAGGCGGCCTTCGCCCATCTCCTGCGCAACGGCTATCTCGGCATGCTGGTCGACCAGAAGCTGAACGACGGCGTTGCTGCGAGCTTCTTCGGCGAAATGGCGATGACCGCGCCGGCGCCGGCGGTGTTTGCGCTTCGTTTTCGCTGCCCGGTGATCCCGACCCGCATCGAGCGGCTGGGCCCGGCCCGTTTTCGTCTCGTCGTCGAGCCGGCGCTGGTCCTGCCCGAAGGCGTCGAGACCGCTTCCATGGTCGCCGCTCTGACCCAGGCGATCAACGACCGGCTGGAGGCGTGGATCCGCGCCCGCCCCGGGGAGTGGCTATGGCTCCATCGCCGCTGGCCGCACCCGCCCGCCGAGCCGGTTTTAGCGCGCATCCCGGCGCCGCACCTGATATAAGGGCGGCGCAACCAGGCGGCGAAGGAGCGCGCGATGTGCGGACTGGCGGGGATTTTCCATGCCGCGGCGACCGGGATCGATACCGGCCTTCTCCGCCGCATGACCACGGCGCTGAGCCACCGCGGCCCGGACGGCGAAGGGTTCCATGTCGAACCCGGTGTCGGCCTCGGCCATCGCCGGCTCGCCATCATCGACATCGAAGGCGGCCATCAGCCGATGTTCAACGAGGATGGCACGGTCGCCGTGGTGTTCAACGGCGAGATCTACAACCACGCCGATCTTCGCCCCGAACTCGAAGCCGCCGGCCACGTGTTCCAGAGCCGCTGCGATACCGAGGTCATCATCCATGCCTGGGAAGAATGGGGGGTTGCCTGTCTCGAACGCTTCTCCGGCATGTTCGCGATCGCGCTCTGGGACCGCGGGCGCGGGCAGCTTTTGCTCGCGCGCGATCATCTCGGCAAGAAGCCTCTCTATTACGGCTATCGCCCCGATGGCGGCCTGGTGTTTGCCTCTGAACTCGCGGCTCTGGCCCTGGTTCCCGACCTCTCGCGCCGGATCGATGCTGCCGCCGTCGATGATTTCTTCGCGCTCGGCTATATCCCTGACCCGGCGAGCATTTTCGAGGGCATCCGCAAGCTTGCGCCGGCGCATTACCTGCTGCTCGACCGCAAGGACGCAAGCCGCGCCGCGCCTCGGCGCTACTGGTCGCTTGGGCGCGAGACGCTGGCGATCGACGCGCGCGAGGCGGAGGCGGCCCTCCTCGATCATCTCGACCGCGCGGTTGCAACGCGCCTGATCGCCGATGTCCCGCTTGGCGCCTTTCTCTCCGGCGGGATCGATTCGAGCGCCGTCGTCGCCCGCGCCGCCGGCATGCGGCGCGACCCCCTCGACACCTTCACCATCGGCTTTCCCGGCCCCGATGACGAGCGCCCCTACGCCGCCCTGATGGCGCAACGCTATCACACGAACCATCATACCGACGCGACCGAGATCGACTACATCGCCGCGGCGCGCGATCAGGCGCGCATGTTCGGCGAGCCCTTCGGCGATCATTCCTCCGTCCCGACCCGCGATGTCTCTGCGCTCGCCCGCCGCCACGTCACCGTCGCCCTCTCCGGCGATGGCGGGGACGAAGTGCTCGGCGGCTATCGGCGCTATCGCTTCCACGTCGTCGCCGAGGCGGTGCGGCGGCTGATCCCGGGCCCGCTCCGCCGCCATGCGCTCGCCCCGCTGGCGCGCGCCTATCCCAAGCTCGACCGCGCGCCGCGCTGGCTCAGGGCCAAGCACACGCTGACCGAAATCAGCCTCGATTCCGCGCTCGGCTATTATCGCACCCTCGCCAAGGTGCATGAGGAGCGCCGCCGCGCCCTGCTCTCGCCGGGGCTCCGCGCGCGCCTCGATGGCCACGATCCGGCGGCGCGCATCCTCGCCCTGATGGCCGAGCGCGAGGACGCAGCCCCGCTCGCGCAGGCGCAATACGTCGATATCAACACCTATCTCCCGGGCGATATCCTGGTCAAAGTCGATCGCGCCAGCATGGCGGTCTCGTTGGAGGCGCGGGCGCCGCTCCTTGATCGCGATCTCGTCGCCTGGGGCTTCGCCCTGCCGCCGGGACTGAAACTCCGCCACGGCAGCGGCAAGGACGTTCTCAAGCGGGCGCTCGCGCCCCATGTGCCGGGGGAAATCCTCTATCGCCGCAAACAGGGTTTCGCCATGCCGCTCGCCGAACAGTTCCGCGCCGGGGCGGCCCGTCTCCACGCCCGGCTGATGGGCGAGGCGATGCTGGATAGCGGCCTCTTTCAGCCCGACGCACTCTCGCGCCTGGTGCGCGAACATGAAAGCCGGCGCTTCGATCACAGCACCACGCTCTGGCTCCTCCTCGTCTTCGAGGGTTTCCTCGCGGGCGAGGCTGGCTTGGTCGCAGACGACGCGAAAAGCCTTGCCGCCGGCGGCGAGGCTTGATCCGCGCTTAGGACCGCGATCGGAGTTTGGCGCCGTCGCCGCGCCGTTCTCGAAAGACGCCGTGGTTTGCGGTATAACGCCGCCCTGATCACGCGGCGGTGGAAACACCCTGGCGATGAAGCCACGGGAAAGCGGGGAGGGGAAGAGTGGTCGGAGTGAGCGCGGGCGAGGCGCCGGACAATGCCGCCTCGTGGTTCGTCGATCGTCATGTGGCGGAGGGGCGGGGTGAGCGGGTTGCCTTCATCGATCCCTGGCGTTCTCTGACCTATGGCGCGTTGCAGGCGGAGGCTGCGCGCTTTGCCGGCGCCTTGCTCGCGGCCGGGCTCAGGCGCGAGCAGCGGGTCGCGCTCGTTCTTCGCGACACCTGCGCCTTTCCGATCGCTTTCTGGGGGGCGATCCGCGCCGGGATCGTGCCGGTGCCGCTCAACACCTTGCTCCCACCCCCGCTGCTCGCCGCCCTCATCGCCGATTGCCGGGCCGGCCTCGTCCTGGTCTCGGCGCCGCTGGCCCAGGCCCTCGCCGAGGCCCTCGCCGAATTTCCCGACCCGCCGCCGCTCGTGATCGTCGAGGAAGGGGATGAGCGCGCGCCGCCCGGCGCACATGGCCTCGACGCTTTCCTTGCCGCCGGACACGCGGCGCCGCTGGCCGTGACCTCGGCCGAC
>JAKAQU010000346.1 GCA_021819535.1 Pseudomonadota bacterium
GTGGTGGTCGCCGCATAGCGAGACCTTCCAGCCGCCGAAGGAGTGGAACGCCATCGGCGTACCCGTGGCGTCAGTGAATAGTATCCAACTCCAACGTGGCGAGATGGTTTATGGCCCGGGTCATGATCTTGGCTCCAGACCTGAATTCGCGCTGAGGGCTGTCCAGGCATGGCGTCAGACCGACACCTTGAGACGCTGCGACGCGGCAGGAGCATCCAGGTTTCCGATCGCCGACCACTGAAGATCGCCTGCATAGCGCCAGGCCATGCGCCCAGCCTCATCGAGGGCGAACAGATGTAGCCAGCCGTTGTCAAACAGCGCCCGCACGTCAGCGTGCCGGCCAAGGATCTCCGACATCGCCTCACGCGGCGCCTCGATGCAGACCGACAGACGCAGCGGATCGTGCGCGTAACGCTCGCCGTCATGGACCGATTGCCAAGGCAGGCCGACGCGCAAGAGCCCGCCGTTACCCTCGACCACGCCGATCCCGCCGGTGACGTTGTGCAGGAGCTTGTTGCCGCCCCCGAACACGTCGGGCGCCACGGTCGAACCATAATATTGCAAGCTGATCCAGCTCGCCACGACGACCGGAGCTGTCAAGATCAACTCAAGAACGCTGAAGCTCTTGTCCTGCTTCCAGTCGTAATCATGCAGGAAGGCCCGGCCTCCCAGGCTTTTGCCGGCAGTGCGCCGGCGCGGAGCGGCGATGAAGGCTTGGCATCCCGCGAGCGCCCATTCCGGCCGGGTCTCGGACCAGTCGCGGCCCCTCTTGGGAAGAGAGGCATCGCTTGCGGCGCGGGGCAAGCGGAGGGCGCGCTCGGTTCGCGCAATCTTGCCCGCCGATGTGAGCCAGAGTCTCGCCTGCTCGAGGTCGCCCCTGTGGGCGGCGGAGGGATGATCATCGAGATAGAGGGTCACGTCGTCAGTCGTGGTATCGTGCAGGGCCGCCACGAAGTGCGTGTCGTCTGGAATCTCGATACCATTCCGCGAGAGTCCCCCTCTCACCTCCGCATCGTTCAGAAGCGACGCGAGCAGCCTGGCGTTGACCTCACCCGAATACCCGCCGCAGGCTCCGCAATGCAGCGCGCTGGCGTGAGGATTATTCACGACATTTGCGCCGTGACCCACGAACAGAACAAGCCGCGCGAAATCGCGCGTCAGGGACATCGCGCGCAGCACGGTCTCTGCAGTCTCAACCCGAGTCGCCAGGTCAGGAGCGGGATCGAGTCGAGGCGACGGGTCGCTTGGCGGCGGGGAGACTTGCAATCCCAACGCATCCGCCAGGAGCTTGCCCACATAAACGGGACCGGTCGCCTCGACGAAGGCGAAGGAGGAGACTGCGGCGAGCTTGAACCGGCCCCAGGCGCGTCTTGCGCGCGTCTTTACACGCGTGGACTGATCCTTCGCGTGGGCATCCAGGCCGCCAGAATACGACCTGAGTGCGGGATTGAGCAGAACAGGCAGCCGCCTTTCCTCGACGTCAGAAGCGAAGCGCCGGTGCGAGGTCGTCAGACCAAAAAAGCCCGCAAAGCCTATCGTCTGGATTCGGGGATCCATGCTCTCGAGCGCCCTGCGAAAGACCTCCGAGCGAACGTCGATGCAAAAGGCGGTCTGGAGCGCGGGCCGGTCATTGAGCGCGTGCGGTGAATGCTCCGCCAGCGTTTGGGCCAACGCGCGCTGGGCGGCATGTTCGGCAGCCGCCTGAAGGATGGCATCGATTGCAATATCGCGAGTCGGCTCAACAGGCGCCGCATGCGCCGTCCGGACGCCACGCCACGCGGCGGCGATCTCAGCATCATACTGCAGAAAGAGCGCTTCTTCCCAGATCAGCCGGATCGCGAGGAAGTCCGTGATCGTCTCGTCCGCGCCGCCCGCGAGCTCGGCCTGCCAAAGCTTGTAGCGGGCGTAGTGCGCCCATCCCCCAAGCGTCATGAGCATCTGATGGAAATAGGTTTCGGCCGCATCCGCAGGGAGGCCAAGCCGAGCAACGACCCGTTCGACTATCGCCAACGCGGTTTCTGGCGCCTCCGATACATTGAGGGCGAAGTCCCGAAGGCCGGCGATTTCGGGCGTGAGGTCGTGGGCGGCAACCGCCCTCCAGGCGGCGTAGGCGCGCTTCCCCTTCGGAGCAGCCCACAGCGCCTGTCCTTCGTCGAAATAGCCGGCGGCCCAGGCTCCGAAGCGTTCGGCGATGATACCCGGCCAATCGATGCCGGATGCGTACGCCGCGAGTTCGGCGATCGTCGGAAGGGCTTTCGGCGGCAGCGCTTCTGCGTTAGCTGCGGATTTGAGAGTCGATACATCGACTGAGATCGAGCCGACCGGCGCGCTCGCTATCGCCGCCTCGAGATCAGCTTCGCTGATCACGCCGGCTGCGATCTTCTGAGCATACCAGCGCCGGGGCATGGTGACGCGAGCGCCAGCGACCCGAGCGAGCCGGGCGCCGACCTTGGCGAGTGGCTCCTCGGTTTGCCCCAGAAACGGATTGACCGCGACGCTCGACGCCAGAGGCCAGGCCGGCGGTATCGCCCGGGCGGCGCGATCCATGGCGATCGTCAATGCCTGAGGGTTGGGCCAGGATGAAGGAATTTTGTTGGTCATGGTCGTTCTTCCTGGTCGGTTAGGATGGGTTGCGCACAGACCAACCGCCGATTAGCCGGTCGAAGATCGCGTTGGCGTAGAACCCGTTCGAGAGATGCACTCGCAGCCCAGCGGCGGCGGGGTGATAGGCCCAGAGCGGAAACATGGCCTGCAAGACGGCAACGAGACCAAAGCTTGCGACCGTCAGTGCTATCAGCGCCCATTCCAGCGGACCGGGGTGCGGCGGCACCGGCAGGACATTCGCGGTGATCGAGATCGCCGACCACTGCAGAGCGAAGTAGCCGAATGAGGTCGCCACGGCATAGGCCACCGTGCGCTGAGTGAGCGCGCGGGGCGCCGCGTCAGCGAATCCTTGGGCCAGCATGTAAGCGACGCCGAAGATCAGAATCGCGCCGAGCGCGATCTCCTGAGGAGACTTGTGTTCGAAGCCGAAGCAAGCGCCGACGAAGACGTAGATGGCGAGCGCCGACAGAAAGGCACGCGCCACGGCGCCAGCCTTCGGGATGGCGACCGGGCCCGGCCTGCGGATTGCAGCCACACGCTCAACGGCGCCGCCGGAAGCGAGGAA
>JAKAQU010000347.1 GCA_021819535.1 Pseudomonadota bacterium
TACGCGGGTTGCGCCCGACGCGGGCTTCGCGGTGCTTGATTGTGAAAGCGCCGAAACCACGCAACTCGACGCGCGCGCCACGCGCCAGCGCGCTCGCGATTTCCTTGAAAATCGTATTGACGATCTTCTCGATGTCACTCGCGAAAAGATGCGGATTGGCGGCCGCCAACTCGGCGATCAATTCGGATTTCGTCATGTTTCCATGCCCCTCCGCCTCACTCGCCCGCAGGCTGCCAGAGCGCCCACGCGCCGTCAAGCGTAACGCGTTGTGAAAACAAGATTTTCAACGGAATGGAGAGCATCCCGCCGAGATTGTCGCCAAGCAAGCGCTCGGCGAGACTGCGGGTATCGATCTCGCTGACTGGCAGGGTCTCCGAAACCGCGCGGTTTTTCGCAAGCCACGCGCGCGCCGCCGCCTCGCCGCCGAACTGATCGACGAGACCGAGCGGCAAGGCCTGATGCCCGGTATAGGCGCGGCCATCGGCGAGGGCGCGCACCCGCGCCGGGTCCATGTGCCGCCCCTCGGCGACCATGGCCACGAACTGATCGTACATGTCCATGACCAGGGATTGCATCGCAACCCTGCCCTCGGGCGAGAGCGGCTTGGTGAAGCTCGGCTGGTCCTTGAGCGGGCCGGAGACGATGGCATCGGCGCTGATCCCGAGCTTGCCGAGGAGGCCGGAAACATCGCCGGTTTCGAGGAGAACGCCAATCGAGCCGGTGAGTGTCGCCGGGCTGCAGAAAATCCGCGCCGCCGGCACCGCGATCATGTAGCCGGCGGAGGTCGCGATCCCATCCATCACCGCGACCACCGGTTTTTTCGCCGCGACCCGGGCGATCGCGTCATGCAGGCTCTCGCCACCGGCGACCGAGCCGCCGGGGCTGTCGATCTCGACCACCAGGGCGGCGACCGAAGCGTCATCGGCGAGGCCGTCGATCGCGCGGAGAAGGATGCGATCCTCGGTGATCAGGCCCCGCACCACGAGACGCGCGACATGCGCCCGGCCGCGCACCGCACCCCCCCCGAACGCGGCCATCAGAGCCGCGACGATGGCGAACACGGCGAAGAGCCGCCAGAAGACCAGGCGGCGCTTGAGGCGCCGCCGGTCGAGAAGAAGATCCGTCTCCAGGCTCATGCTCCCGGCTCCGGAGGCAGCGTTTTATTCGGTTTCCTGCTGCGCCTGCTGGTTGCGGCGGCGGATCGCGGCGCCGAGGATGTCGCCGAGCGAGGCGCCGGAATCGGAGGAGCCGAAATCGGCCATCGCCTGCTTCTCCTCGTCCACTTCCTTGCCCTTGATGGTGAGGCTGAGCTTGCGCGCCGCGCGATCGACCGCCGTCACCTTGGCGTCGATCTTTTCGCCGACCGCGAAGCGATCCGGCCGCTGATCGCCCTTGTCGCGGGCGAGTTCGGCCCGGCGGATGAAGCCGCTCAGCACCTCGTCCACCTTGACCTCGATGCCGTTCGACTGCACCGCCGTCACGACGCAGGTGACGATATCGCCCTTGTGGATGCGATCGAGCACGTTGGCCGCCGGGTCATCCTGCAACTGCTTGATGCCGAGGCTGATGCGCTCCTTCTCGACATCGACGTCGAGCACCTTGGCGCGGACCACGTCGCCCTTGCTGTATTTGTTGATCGCGGCCTCGCCCGGCTCGTCCCAGGAGATGTCGGACATATGCACCATGCCGTCGAGATCGGCGGTGAGGCCGATGAACAGGCCGAATTCGGTGATGTTGCGCACCTCGCCTTCGACCGTCGAGCCGATCGGATGCTGCTCCACGAACACTTCCCAAGGATTGCCCTGAACCTGCTTCAGCCCGAGCGAAATGCGCCGCTTGCCGGCATCGACGTCGAGCACCATGACCTCGACTTCCTGGCTGGTGGCGACGATCTTGCCGGGATGGACGTTTTTCTTCGTCCACGACATTTCCGAGACATGCACCAGCCCCTCGACGCCGGGCTCAAGCTCGACGAAGGCGCCGTAATCGGTGATGTTGGTGACACGGCCGGTGAATTTCGTCCCCGGCGGGTATTTCGCCGCGATCCCCTCCCAGGGATCGGCTTCGAGCTGCTTCATGCCGAGGCTGATGCGCTGGGTCTCGGGGTTGAAGCGGATCACTTGGACGCGCACCGGCTGGCCGATCTGCAGCGCTTCGGCCGGGTGGTTGATGCGCCGCCAGGCGATATCGGTGACATGGAGCAGACCATCGACGCCGCCGAGATCGACGAAAGCGCCGTAATCGGTGATGTTCTTGACCACGCCGTCGATGATCATGCCTTCCTTGAGGCCCTGGATCAGCTCGGTCCGCTGCTCGGCGCGGGTTTCCTCAAGCACGGCGCGGCGGGAGACGACGATGTTGCCGCGGGCGCGATCCATTTTCAGGATCTGGAACGGCTGCGGCGTGCCCATCAGCGGGGTCACGTCACGCACCGGGCGGATATCGACCTGGCTTCCCGGCAAAAATGCGACGGCGCCGCCGAGATCGACGGTGAAGCCACCCTTCACCCGGCCATAGATAGCGCCCGTCACGCGCTGGTTCGCGGCAAAGGCCTTCTCGATATTGGTCCAGGATTCCTCGCGCCGTGCCTTTTCGCGCGAAAGCACGATGGCGCCGTCGCGGTCTTCATAGCGCTCGACGAACAATTCCACGGTATCCCCGGGCTTGACTTCCGGCGCAGCACCGGGCGGGGCGAATTCCTTGAGCGGCACCCTCCCCTCGCTTTTGAGCCCGACATCGACGATCGCGTATTCATCGGTCAGACGCAGCACGCGGCCGGTGATGACCGAGCCTTCGAAGCCGGCATCGGGGCCGAGGGTCTGATCGAGCATGGCGGCGAAATCCTCGGCCCCGGCCTCGCGGGCGGGGGAGGGGGAGAGAGACGCAGTGGCAGCCATCGGAATGGGTCGATCCTTATCGGCGCGGAGCAGCCGAGGCCGCCCGGCCATGGTATGCGCGTCCGTCTTTCGGACACGTCTTGCCCATGCGTGTGGCATGGGCCGATGAAAAATACGAATGAGCGGAAGCTATGTCACAACGCGCGGCGAGGAAGCCCAAGCCGCGTATCGCGCCGGAGACATACGCCAAACCTTTCTCGAGTCAAGTCAAACCAGCCCTGATCAAGGTTTTTTTACCACCCACGCGCCGGCGCCGGAGAT
>JAKAQU010000348.1 GCA_021819535.1 Pseudomonadota bacterium
AAAAGTTTTTTGGTTCTTTTTTTCAAAAAAGAACATTCTTTCGTTTTCTACCTCATTCGACCCCCGAAAACAAACCGCGCGGGTGATTTGACCGCGATCGGTGCTTTGGGCGAAATGGCGGCGTGTGCGAGGAGGGAGATTCCATGACGGCATCCGTGGCACCGGTGATCGGCATCATCGGCGGGTCGGGGCTTTATGACATTGCCGGGCTCGAGGAGCGGCAATGGCGGCGGATCGAGACGCCCTGGGGCGCGCCCTCCGACGAATTGCTGTTCGGCCGGCTTGCGGGCGTGCGCTGTGTTTTCCTGCCCCGGCACGGGCGCGGCCATCGCCTGTCGCCGAGCCATCTCAATTATCGCGCCAATATCGATGCGCTCAAGCGCGCCGGCTGCACCGACGTGATTTCGCTCTCCGCCGTCGGCAGCCTCCGGGAAGATCTGCCGCCGGGGCATTTCGTCATCGTCGATCAGTTCATCGACCGCAGCTTCGCCCGCGAGAAGAGTTTTTTCGGCGAGGGCTGTGTCGCCCATGTCTCGATGGCGCATCCCGTGTGCTCGCGGCTCGGCGATGCCCTGGCGGCGGCGGCGCGCGGGCTCGCGCTCCCGGTGACACGCGGCGGCACCTATCTCGTGATGGAGGGGCCGCAATTCTCGACCAAGGCGGAGAGCGCGCTCTATCGCCAATGGGGGGCGAGCGTGATCGGCATGACCAACATGCCGGAGGCGAAACTCGCCCGCGAGGCGGAGATGTGTTACGCGACCGTCGCCATGGTCACCGATTACGATTGCTGGCACCCCGATCATGACCATGTGACGGTGGAAGCGGTGGTGCGGGTGCTCCTGGAGAACGCCGATCACGCGCGGTCACTGGTCTCGGCGCTGGTGCCGACCCTCGGCGCATCGCGCCCGGCCTGCCCGGCCGGTTGCGACCACGCCCTCGACAACGCCCTGATCACCGCGCCCGAGGCGCGCGATCCGGCCCTGATGGCGAAGCTCGATGCCGTCGCCGGGCGGGTTTTACGGCCGTAATCCGCAGCCCCGAGCGGGCGATCAGGCGATCAGGTTGACCAGCGGGTCGGTCGTGCTGCTGGAAAGCCCGCTCGTCCCGCCACCGATGAGATTGACGAGGGGGCTGCTGGTTGCGCTGCCGGAGCCACTTCCCCCGCCATTCTCCTGGGTGAGGGCGAGGAATTTCTGCACGTAGGTATTGACGTAGCTCGGGCTCTGGAAATTTTTCAGATCGACGCCCTTGCTCAGAATGCTGACCTGCTGGCTGTAATTGAGCAGGCCGAATTGCATCGGGAGACCGAGATTGGTCTCGACCACATTGAGGAGGGTATTGTCCGACATGAGTTCGGGGATGCTCGTCACCGCGCCGATATTGCGGGTGAAATAAAGTGCCGCCTGCATGCCCGGATTCTGCTGATTGGCGCTGACCTCGAACTGGTTGGTCATGTAATTCTGCATCATGCTGGCCATGGTTTGCGCGTTCGAGAACGGCGGCGGGTTCCAGTTCGCCATCACCTTGGCGAAATTGAGATAGGTCGGGTTCGCCATCCGCTGCACGAGCGATTGCGGCGAGGCCGGGTTCTGGGTCATCAACTGCTTGAGGATGCCCTGCTCGTTGATCATGCCGCCCATGCCGAAAGCATCCAGCACCACCTGCAGCACGCGGTAATTCTTGAGGAGCGCCTGCGGCGTCGTCAGGGTGGGCGCGGTCTTCTCGAAATAAGTGAGCGCCGTCTGCGTCGCCGGATCGGCCTTGGCGGCTTTTTGCGCGTAGCTCGCCTCGTTCTTGATATAAGTCTCATACATCGGGATGGGCGAAAGACCGGAAATGCCGGACATGGCTATACTCCTTTCCATCTGCCGCGCGCCGTCCTGGCCGCGGATGCCCCCTTTATGCCGCCGGGAAGCCGAGCGAGGCACGGGCATGAGGCGGATTTTCGGATCGCGCCTCATTTTGTGGGATGATGCGTCGTTTTTATAAACATTCCCTTAAGCATTTTAGCCGATCCTTCCGGGGTTGCTCACAAAAAGGAGACACACCCATGTCATTCTCGATAAACACCAATGTTGGTGCTCTGACGGCGTTGCAATCGCTCGATTCGACGCAGCAATCCCTCAACAACACCCAGAACGTCATCGCGAGCGGGCTTTTGGTCGGCAGCGCGAGCGACAACCCCGCCGTCTACTCGATCTCGCAGACCATGCAGGCGAATATCTCCGGCTTGACTGCGGTTCAGGACAATCTTTCCTTCGGCAACTCCGTGCTCGGGGTCGCCGCCTCCGCCGGCTCGCAGATTTCGAGCCAGCTCGCAACGCTGCAGAACACGGTGACGCAGGCGCAGCAGACCGGCATCTCGTCCGCGACGATGGATACCCAGATCACCAATATCCTCAAGAACATCGACAATTTCGCCAACAACGCGACCTTCAACGGCGTCAACCTGCTATCGACGACCTCGGCCACCGGCGTCAGCACCACCCAAATGGTGATCCAGGATACGATCAATGCCGGCGGCCAGCTCTCGGTGGGTAATCAGCTCGGCACCGGCAACACCGCGATGACGCAGGCGCTCGGTCTCACCAATCTGACCGCCGCATCGGGGGGGCTGCAGTTCAACTTCAACAGCAGCTATGCCCCGGCCGCCGGTGATTATGTCCAGCTCCAGGCCACCTCGGGCGGTATCACCAATAACTGGGTCTTCGAGTTCCAGACTTCGGGCTCGGCGCCGTCCGCGGCACCCTCCGGCTACACGCTCGGCGCCAACGGCACCGGCGGCACCAATAATCTCGTCAACGTGGTCATGGGCACCAGTTCCTCGCCGATGGCCGCTGTCGGAGCCTTGATCAACTCGCTGCAACAGCAGGGCTTCGCCGCCTCGCTCAGCAATAGCGGCGCCCTCACGGTCGCCGGCAATAATGTCGGGGCCACCGGCTCGGCCTGGGAAAAGACCGGAACGGCCTATACGTCCGGTGCGACCACCAACGAGGCCGGCGTCACCGCAAGCGCCCTCACCGGCGGACAGGCGGCGATCTCGATCGTCCAAAGCGCCGTCGGCAAGATGAACAACATTGCCGCGACCATCGGTGCCACGCAGCAGGAAGTGACGGGGATGATGAATTT
>JAKAQU010000349.1 GCA_021819535.1 Pseudomonadota bacterium
GATCACGCTCCCGGCGCCGGCGGCCAGCGTCTTCGCCGCCGATCCCAAGGTCGCGGAAGTGCGCCCGGCGAGCCCGACCTCGCTGTTCGTCTTCGGCGTCGCCCCCGGCCATACCACCATCGCCGCCCTCGACAATGCCGGGCACGCCATCGCGCAGTTCCAGGTCAGCGTCACCGCCTCGGGCTATGGCGCGAGCGAGGCCGAGGCCGCCATCGCCCGGCTGTCGCCGGAGAGCCATGTCGGCATCGCCGCGACCCCGCAGGGCATGATCCTGAGCGGCGAGGTGCCGACGGCGGCGGCGGCCGAGCAGGCGCTGGCGATCGCCAAACAATACGCCGCCAACGGCCAGAAGATCGAGGATCGCATGAGCGTGCGCGATGGCGTGCAGGTGGGATTGCGGGTGCGGATCGCCGAGATGAACCGCGTCGTCGTGCGCGAATTCGGCATGAACTGGTCGAAACTCGGCAATTTCGCGAGCTTCTCCACCAATCTCGCCACCAACCCGGCCCTCGCCACCGCCGGCCTCAGCATGCCGACCCTGGGCAAGGGCATCGATGGCGCCGATGCCATTCTCGACGCGCTGGCGCAGGACAATCTCGTGCGCATCCTCGCCGAGCCGACGCTGGTGACGATGAGCGGGCAGACCGCGAGCTTTCTCGTCGGCGGCGAATTCCCGATCCCGATCGCCCAGGAATTCGGCCAGATCTCGATCCAGTTCCAGCAATACGGCGTCCAGCTCGCCTTCGTGCCGACCGTGCTCAGCAATGGCCGCATCAGCCTCCATGTCCGCCCCGAGGTCAGCGAGTTGACCAATCAGGGCGCGGTGCAGCTCTCGGTCGGGCCGGGCGCCGTCTCGGTCCCGGCGCTGACCGTGCGGCGCGCCGAGACGACGCTGCAACTCGGCAGCGGGCAGAGCTTCGCCATCGCCGGCCTGCTCGAGGACCGCTCGACGCAGATCGACAATTCGGTGCTCGGCCTCGGCGAAATCCCGATCCTCGGGGCGCTGTTCCGCTCCGACAGTTTCCAGCGCAACCAGACCGAGCTGGTGATCATCGTCACCCCCTATATCGTGCGCCCGGTGAGCGACCCCAACGCCCTTGTCGCGCCGACCACCGATGCCTGGCGCGCGCCCAATGATTTCGAGCGCATCCTGCTGATGCGCCAGCTCGCCCGCGGCGAGGCGGCGACGCCCGTGCATGTCCCCGGCGATCCCGGCTTCATCGTGCAGTGAAGGAGCCCCCGATGGCCGCCCGTCTCCTCTTGCGCGCCGCCTTGCTGCTGATCCCGCTCACCGCCGCCGGTTGCGACGCGATCGACCCCTATGCCCGCCCCGGCGTCTGGACCCCGACCGGGGCGAGCGAGGCCAATCTCCGCGCCATGGTCGCCAATCCGGCCGATCTCGTGCAAGGCACCGGCGAGAGCGGGACGCCGGGCGAGCCGGCGGCGGGCGCGGTCGCGGCCTGGCGCGCCGATCATGCCAAGCCGCTGCCCGCCGGCGATACCGCGCAGCCCGGCCAGCCGCCCGCCAGTGGCGGCGCGGGCGCCCCACCGGGCCTCGGGGCGGGGCCGGGCGGCGGGGCAGGCATCGGCGGGGCCGGCATCGGCGGGGCCGGAAGCGGGGGCAATTGATGCCGGATGATGCCCGCCTCGCCGCCCTGCCCGAGGACGGCGCCAGCCTCCGCGGCGAGCGCGCGCCGCTCATCGCCTTCATCGCCGATGGCGCGAGCGAGGCGATCCTGCGCGAGGTGCTCGGCGAGGTCGCGTTCCCCGGCATCGCCATCCGCCGCGGCAATGTCCGCGCCGCCATCGCGACACTGACGAAAACGCCGACGCCGCAGGCACTGATCATCGATGTCAGCGGCGAGGAACAGCCGCTGACCGCGCTCGGCGATCTCTCCGAGGTGGTCGAGCCCGATGTCCGCGTCCTGGTGATCGGCGAGGAAGAGAGCGTCAATTTCTACCGCCTGGTGACACGCCATCTCGGCGCGCTGGAATATCTCTACAAGCCGCTGACCCGCGACATGGTGGCGCGGCATTTCCTGCCGCTCCTGACCGGCGAACATCTCCCCGCCGACCATGTGCATGGCGGGCGGCTGGTGACCATCACCGGGGTGCGCGGCGGCGCCGGCGCCAGCACCATCGCCGCCCATCTCGCCTGGCATTTCGGCGTCACCGCCGGGCGGCACACCGTTCTCCTCGACGCCGATCTCCATTTCGGCACCGCCGCCCTGCTCGTCGACGGCAAGGCCAGCGCCGGGCTGCGCACCGCGCTGGAAACGCCGCAGCGCATCGACGAATTATTCGTCGAACGCGCCGCACAGCCGGTTTCGGCGCGGCTGTTCGTGCTCGCGGGCGAGGAAAAGCCGGATGCGGCGCCGATCTATGCCGAGGGCGCGGGCGAAAAACTGACCGAGGCGCTGCGTCGGCGCTATAATCTCGTCATCGCCGACGTGCCGCCGACGCCGCTCGCCTTCAACCAGGATCTGCTCGCGCTCGGCCATCATCGCGTGCTGGTGTTGCCGCCGACGCTCGCCGGCGTGCGTGATACGCTCAGGCTTCTGGCGCTGCCCCATGGCCGGCTGCAGCCGCGCCGGCCGATCCTGGTGCTGAACCGTCTCGGCGCGCCCGGCAGCCTCACCCGGGCGGAGATCGAGGATGCGCTGAAGCTGAAGCTCGATGTCGTCATCCCCGATCTGCCGCGCCAGATGGGGCGCGCAACCACCCTCGGCGCCCCCGCCTCGGGCCTGCGCGGGCGGTTTCGCGCCGGCATCATCGCCCTCTCGAACGAGGTTTCCTTCGTCAGGGTGGCGGACGAGGCGCCCGCCAGGGGCGGCCGGCGGCGCTGGTTCGGCTGGCGGCGATGAGCGAGGTTTTTTCCCGCGGAACCGCGTTCGGACGCCGCCGCGCCGCCCCCGAGGCCGATCCCGAGGCCGATCCCGCGAGCCAAAGCGCCGAGCCTGCGAAAGCTCCGCCGGATACGTCGCTCAGCACCTTGCGCAGCCTCTGTCTCGAACAGCTCGACCCCGCCGCCGCGACCAGCATGCCGCACGAGAAGCTCTCGCAGGCGGTGGAGCGGCTGATCGCCGAAATCGCGACCGAGCGACGCATCCAGCTCAACG
>JAKAQU010000350.1 GCA_021819535.1 Pseudomonadota bacterium
GCCACACTCCGCTACGACCTGAGTATATGTCGGTACCGTGTAGCTCTATTTCGTTAGGATCACCGATATTTAAAGACTCTACGAAGGTGTCCGCAGCCTTAATAAGGTGGTATAAGCCACGCTCGAAAACACTAATCCCACCAAGCACAAAGAATCGATCGTCACGGTTATCGACTGATCCGGAATCATCAACGTAGAGAATGTGCATTGGGGTCTGCCAAAAAAAAATGCAGCCGGGCGAAGCAACAGCCTCAAACGAACCGCGTAAGCAGCCCTCCCAACCGCATTACCACATTATAGATTAAAGTTTGATCGTTCAAGTGAATTTACGTGAATTTATGGCTTGCCGATAAAAATCGGACGGAAATCCTGAAAAAAATGCCCTCCTCGCGCCGCCTCAACGCTTCTTGCGGCGCATGAAGCGGCGGGCCAGACGGGCGAGGCGCGGCACCGTCGTCGGCTTGCGCAAACGCGGGTCATAGCCCGAGAGCCGGCGGTCGTTTTCGGCGAGGCAGATATCGAGCAATTCGGCGGGGTCGATCTCGCCGGCGACCGCCTCCGACCCCTTGGCGGTGAAATTTGCATCCTGCGGCGTGCCGTTGACGTCGCGCGCGATGCCGATCCGCTCCCAGATCAGGAATCCCCAGACGGCGGCGGTCTTGAGCAGAAACCACGGCCGCCGCCAGAGCGGCATGCGGCGCTTGTACCAGGTGATCCAGTTCATGAAGAACAGGATGTGGCGGCCTTCCTCCTGGATCACCGGCTCGAAGGTCTCGACCAGTTCGGGCGGAAAAAAGCCGGAGCGGCGGGCGAGTTCGAAGAGACCAAAGGCGAAGAAACTGTCGATGCACTCCGAATAGCCGGTGACCATGAAGGCCCATTCGGGATCGCGCGGGGCGACATAGTCGGGCTCGGGCGCGAGCGCGATGCCATAAGCGGCGACGAGGTGCGAGAGCACCTCCTTGTGCCGGTTCTCCTCGAAGGCCATGCGCTCCAAAGCCTCGCGCAGCGGCTGATCACGCACCTGCCCGGCAAAAGCGAGGATGCGGAGCCGCGCGCGGCCCTCGGTCTGCACGGCGATATCCCAGATCGGGAGCGAAATCAGCCGCCCGCGCGCTTCGTCGTCGAGCTTCGGCCACGCGATCACCGCCGGCTTGTAGGGGTTGAAGGTATCGAGCAGCATGCGGCTCATCATCCGCATGAATTCGTCCCCGCCGCGATCGAGATTACCGGGAACATCGTGCTGCCAATGCCGCGCCGCATGGTCGGCGGCCGCGATGAGGGCGCTGTCGGACAGGTCAACGGTCATGGAGGGACTCCTCGATCGGCGAACTCGACCCGGGAGCGGGGATGGGGCGAGCGATGGGACTCGAACCCACGGCATCCAAGACCACAACCTGGCGCTCTACCAACTGAGCTACGCCCGCCATCCCTGCCCCGCCGTTTAGGCCGATCACTTGGCCGCCGTCAACGCCGCCCGCGCGGACCCGGCGACGAAATGCGCGGCAAGTCGCGAGAGTGCGGCATCCAGCACCTCGGGGCGCTTGCAGAACGCGAAACGGACATAATTCCGCGGCGGCGTGCCGGCATAGAAGGCGGAAACCGGTATCGCCGCGACCCCGGCATGTTGGGTGATGTGGCGGCAGAACGCGACATCGTCACCGGGGAAGCCGAGCGTCGAGACATCGGCGATGAGGAAATAGCTGCCATGGGTCGCGAGCACGCGCATCCCGAGGCCGGTGAGGCCGGCGGCGAGGCGGTCGCGCCGGGCGGCGAGATCGGCGCCAAGGGAGACGAAATAAGCATCGTCCTTCGCGAGGCCGAGCGCCACCGCGCGTTGCAGATTGGGAGGCGTCGTGAAAGTGAGATTTTGATGCGCCTTGGCGACGATCTCGGCGATCGCCGCGCAGGCGGTAACATAACCCACTTTCCAGCCGGTGAGGCTGAAGGTTTTCCCAGCACTGCCGATCCGCATCACCCGCTCGCGCATGCCGGGCAACGTCATCAGCGGAATATGGCGGTATCCGTCGAAGACGAGATGCTCATAGACCTCATCGCATATCGCATAGGCGTCGTATTTTTGGAGCAGCCCGGCGATGAAGCCGAGTTCGTCGGCACTGAACACTTTGCCGGTCGGGTTCATCGGCGAATTGAGCAGAATAGCCTTGGTGCGCGGCCCGAAGGCTGCGGCAAGTTCGCCCCTTGGTAAGGCCCAATCGGGCGGCGCGAGGCGGACCAGCCGCGGCACCGCGCCGAGGAGGCGCACCACCGGCAGATAGGTGTCATAGAGCGGCTCGATCAGCACCACCTCGTCACCGGGATCGAGAACCGCCATGAGACAGGCGGTGATCGCCTCCGTCGCCCCAGAAGTCACCACCACCTCGCGCATGGGGTCGATGTCGAGGCCGTAGAAGCGGCGATTGGCCGCCGCCACCGCGTCTCGCAGCTCCGGCACGCCGGCAAGCGGCGGATATTGGTTGCGCTGATCCATCAGTGCCGCGGCGGCGGCGGCGATGACATCCGCCGGCCCGTCGGTGTCGGGAAAACCCTGGCCGAGATTGATCGCGCCATGGGTTGTGGCGAGCGCCGACATCACCGTGAAAATCGTCGTCTCGGTTGCGGCAAGCAGCGAATTCAAGGCTCTCATCGGCTCTTCGTCCCTAAAACGACCGGACTATGCCGAGCCCGGGCCACGCCGCCAAGAGAGGAATTTGCCCTGAATTTAGGCGCAACGCCCAAAATGCGCGCCGCAGCACTTCCCCTTATGGCGTGATCCGGCGCGCGGAGATGGCTTGCGCGGGCGGTTGCCGTTCTGGCATGAGACGTGCAAACCTAGTTTCCCGCCCCGCGCGGAGGATTGGCGGGCCTCGCCCATCCTCGCCGCGTGGTGCAGCCTGATCCGGTGGAACGCATGAAAAAGATCGAAGCCGTCATCAAACCCTTCAAGCTCGACGAGGTGAAAGAAGCGCTGCACGAAGTCGGCCTGCAAGGGATCACCGTTATCGAAGCCAAGGGATTCGGCCGCCAGAAAGGCCATACCGAGCTTTATCGCGGGGCCGAATACGTGGTCGATTTCCTGCCCAAGGTGAAGATCGAGGTGGTCTGCCAGGACGAGAT
>JAKAQU010000023.1 GCA_021819535.1 Pseudomonadota bacterium
CGTATTGATGGTCTGGCCGATTGCCGAGAGCACGACGATCGAGGACAGGACCGAGAGCGGGATCGAGACCGCGATGATGATCGTCGAACGCACCGAGCCGAGGAAGAGCAGGATCATCAGCGCCGTCAGCACCGCGGCGATGATCGCCTCCCGCACCACGCCCTCGATCGCCGCTTTCACGAACACCGATTGGTCGCCGACGAGATGGAGTTCCATGCCCTTGGGCACGGTCTCCTCGATCAGCGGCATGCGGTCCTTGACCCCCTGGACGATGTCGAGGGTCGAGACCGCGCCGGCCTTGACCACCGGCATCAAAATCGCGCGCTCGCCGTTCACCCGCACCATGTTGGTCTGCGGGATCGCCCCATCGTGGACGAAGGCGATGTCCTTCATGTAGATGACGGTGCCGTTGGCCTTCTTGATCGGGAAGCGGTTCATCTCGGGGATGCTGCGCGGCTGATCGGTCAGCATCATGTCCCATTCATATTTGCCGATTTTTTGCGTCCCCGTCGGCAGGATCAGATTCTGCTCGTTGAGCTGATTGGTGACGTCCTGCGGCGAGAGGCCATTGGCCTGCATCTCCTGTGGGTTGAGATCGGCGATGACCATGCGGTATTTGCCGCCATAGGGGGTCAGAATAGCGGTGCCCTGCACCGAGGAGAGGGCGGGTCGGATGACGTTATTGGAATAGTCGAAAAGGATGGTCTCCGGCACCGAGGTGCTGGAGGCGGTCATCGAAATGACCGGAATCGAGGCGGCGTTATAGAACAAGACGAAAGGCGGCACCGAACCGCGTGGGAAGAATTTCAGCACCACCTGCGCGGTCGCCGTCACCTCCGAGAGCGCCGCCGAAATATTGACGTGATTGTCGAAGAAGATTTTCACGATGCCGTAATCGATCATCGAATTCGATTCGATGTGCTCGATATCGACCGTCGTCGCCATCACCGTGCGCTCGAAGAAATAGACGAAACGGCCGGAAATGTCGTTCGGCAGCATGCCGTTGTACTGAAACACCACCGCGACGACGGGAATGTCGATCGAGGGGAACACGTCTTTCGGCGTGCGGATGGCAGATAGAGTGCCGAACAGGAGAATGAGAATGGCGAGAACGACAAATGTATAAGGGCGCCGCAACGCGACTTGAACGATCCACATCGACTGAGCTCGCTCTACCTTCCAAACCCGAAAATTGCGCCCTCATGGCCGTCAGCGCGCACCAAACCCCGGTTTCGAGCGGGCACCCGACCGGTCGGCGATTTCTAGCCCGCCCTTGATGCGCGGTGAATTATATTTTCTTTTAAGGTCGAGGCGAGCGGCCGGGCAAGGCGAGGGCGAAGGTTTTCCGGCCGGGCCTTTTCCGCGCCGCGTTTCTCGGCCATGATGGCGCCAAAACCGGGGATGCCCATCGTTGAGGGGAAACGAGAGCATGGCACCGAGCCTGTGGCCGGCGCCTGCGTCGCCCCCTTTTGGGGTCTGTTTTTTCTCGTTTCTTCAGTTAGCTGATCAGCAGCGGAGCCACCCATGACCAAGCCAACCCTCCTCATCACCCGCCGTCTTCCCGCTGCCGTCGAAGAGCGCGCCCGGCACGCGTTCGAGGCGCGTTTCAACCCAGAGGATCGGATCTATACCGTGGCCGAACTCGCCGAGCGCGCCGCCGGCGCCGATGCGATCCTCACCGCCCCCGGCGACCGCCTCGATGCCGCGGCTATCGCCGCATTGCCGGCGAGCATCAAGGCGATCGGCACGTTCAGCGTCGGCTTCGATCATATCGACATCGCCTCTGCGCGCGCGCGCGGCATTCAGGTATGCAACACGCCGGATGTGCTTTCGGTCGCGACCGCCGAGATCGCGATGCTGCTCATCCTCGCCGCCGCGCGCCGCGCCGGCGAGGGCGAACGGCTGGTGCGGGCCGGGAAATGGCATGGCTGGGCGCCGACCCAGCTTCTCGGCACCCAGGTCTCGGGCCGCAGGCTCGGGATTTTCGGCATGGGCCGCATCGGCCGCGAGGTCGCGCGCATGGCGGCCGCCTTCGGGATGGAAATCCACTATCGGGACCAGTCGCGCCTGCCGCCGGAGCTGGAAAAAGGCGCGATCTTTCATGACAATGACGCCGATTTTCTCGCCCGGTGCGAGGTTCTGTCACTGAATGCCCCGGGTGGCGAGGGCACCCGCCACTGGCTCAATGCCGCGCGCATCGCGCAACTGCCCAAGGGCGCCGTGGTGGTGAATGCGGCACGCGGGACGCTGATCGATGACGCCGCCCTCATCGCTGCGCTCAAAAGCGGCCAGATCGCCTTCGCCGGGCTCGACGTCTACAACAACGAGCCGGCGCTCGATCCCGGCTATCTCGCGCTCGAAAACGTCGTTTTGCTGCCCCATCTCGGCAGCGCAACCGCGGAGACCAGGGATGCCATGGGGGCTTTGGCGCTCGACGGCATCGCCGCCATTCTCGCCGGCCAGCGCCCGCGCAATCTCGTGGGATAGGCATCCTCCGCGCCCTGATCGGCCCGATGCGCGAGAGGGGCGCGCGAATGCCGGCTATGGATGGGGGCGGCCGAGCGCGACCAGGAAACGCTCGGCGAGCGCGCCATAGAGCGGGCGGCGGCAGAAGCTGCGTGAGATCGCAAAGGCCAGCATCGCGGTCGCCAGAAGCGGCACCGTCATCGCCTGGTTGTCGGTCATTTCCATCACGATCACCGCCGCGGTGATCGGCGCCTGCACCACACCGGCGAAATACCCGACCATGCCGAGCAGCACCATCGCCGCCGCCGGCGCGCCCGGAACCAATGGCGCGAGCAGCTTGCCGATCCCGGCGCCGACGGCGAGCGAGGGCGCGAAAATACCGCCCGGAATACCGCTCAGATAGGAGATCACCGTCGCCGCGAGCTTGAGAAACGGGAAATCCCACGGCACATGCGCTGAACCTTCCACGAGATGGCGCGCCTGCGCATAGCCGGTGCCATAGGTCGTGCCGTCCCCGAGCCAGCCGATCACCGCGAGCAACACGCCGCAGAGGGCGGCAAAAGCGATCGGCTGGCGCATCACCAGCCGCCCCATAGGGCCCGGCAAGCCGCGGCTCGCCCGCACCAGAACGGCGCTGAAAATCCCGCCGGCGAGGCCGCCCGCGAGGCTGCACGCCAAAACCGCGAGCCAGCCCGGCCCGAGCGCGAGCGAGACCGAGGTCATGCCGAAATAGGTGTAATTGCCGACCAGCGCCAAGGTCGTGATGCCGCCCAGGATCACCGCCGTCAGCGTCGTGCCGCTGGTGCGCGCCTCGAAGGAATGGCTCAATTCCTCGATCGCGAAGACGATGCCGGCGAGCGGCGTGTTGAACGCGGCGGCAACCCCGGCGGCGCCACCGGCGAGGATGAAGGCGCGGCGCAGATGCGGGCGTGGGCGGCGATCGAGGCGGCTCAGCGCGTCCATGATCGAGGCGCCGACCTGAACGCACGGCCCCTCACGCCCGATCGAGGCGCCAGCGGCCAGGCCGAGCAGCGTCAGTAAAATCTTGCCGAGCGCGATGCGCGCCGAAAGCAGGGCCGAAATGGTGCGCTGGTCGGAGAGATGGATGGCGGCGATCACCTGCGGGATGCCGCTTCCCTGCGCGCCCGGGAATATTCGCCGCGTGAGCCAGACCGAAAGTACGAGGCCGGCGGGCGAAATCGCGAACGGCGCATAGGCGCCCCATCGCCCGAGCAGTGTCTGAAACAGCGCCTGCGCCGCATCGGAAGCGTGCGAGAAAGCGACGATGACCAGTGCCACCGCGATCGCGCCGAGCCAGAATTGCGCCTGGCGCAGCCAGAGCTTCGGCGCGAGCCGGGCGCGCCGCAGGACATGGCCGCCGGGGCGGTTCATCGTTCGGGAGGCTGCGTCTGAATGGCCCATAAATCCTCGACCGTGTCGACATCGCGGCGGCGGGGAAGGAAGGCGATGCGCCGGCCGGAGAAGTTGGCCAGTGTATCGGCGAGCGCGTCTGCGGTCGACCAGCGCACGCCGGCAAAAAGTCGCGCCGGGCGGCGCGGCCCGAGCCCGACCAGCCAATACCCGCCATCATATGCCGGGCCGAAGACGGCATCGGCGCGGCCGAGTGCCTGCCGCGCCGCCATGATATCGGCGGCGCCGATCCCCGGAATATCGCACCCGACCACATAGACCCGCCGGCGGGGAAACCGCGCCAGCGCGCGCGCCATCCGCGCCCCGAGATCACCCCTCCCCTGGCCGATCGTCGGGAGACCGAGGCCGGGAATACACGCCCGGTCCGGCGTGATCACCGCGATCGGCCGCAGCCGCCGATCCGCGCCCAGCCGGCGGGCCAGCGAAAACAGCGTGGCGCGATGAAAGGAAAGTGCTGCCCGCGCCCCGATCCCGGCGGCGAGCCGCCGCTTGACCGTCCCGAGCCGGGGGGCGCGGGCGAAAATCAACACGGTTTCGCGTCTCATTCCCGGCCGTGATAAAAGGAGACGATCCGCCATGGCGCAACGCCGAGGAAATAAAGCGCGAGGCAGGTGAGATTGCGGAGACTCCGCCGCCGGACGCCGCGCGCATGGCGCGCCGCCGAGGTCACGGCATCGATCGGGAGGGCGACCAGCCGGGCGCGGCCGATGCGGCGCACGAGATCGACATCCTCCATCAGCGGCAGCGCCGCCATCCCGCCGACCCGCGTCAGCAACGCGCGCGAAATCACCAGGCCTTGATCGCCATAGGGAAGGCCGAGCACCCGCGCCCGCCAGGCGACCAGCCGCTCCATTCGCCGTGCCCAGGGCGCCGCGGTCGCGAGCGTGAAGCGGCCATACCCGGCGCGCGCGCCGGCGTCCGGTGCGGCAATGAAGCGCGCCAGCGCCGCACCGGCGCCGGGGGCGAGTACGGTATCGGCGTGGAGCAGGAGCAGCCAGGGCGCGCTCGTCGCCCTGATCCCGGCTGCGAGCTGCGCGCCGCGGCCGCGTGCCGCGAACACCACCCGCGCCCCCGCTTCCCGCGCGACGCCGACGCTCTCATCCGTGCTCGCGCCATCGACGACGACGATTTCCGCCCCCGGTATCTCGGCGCGGAGTGCATGGAGCGTCGCCGGCAGGCGCGCCGCCTCGTTCAGCACAGGAATGATGACAGCAAGCGCCCCCTGCGAAAGCCCGCCGTTCACGCCCGCGCCGCCGCCATCTCCGCCATCACCGCGCCGAGGCGGGCGCGGAATTCCGGCGCCAGAAAGATGGTTGGCGGCTGGACGAGCTGATTGACCTCCATCCACAAGCGATGCACTTCCGCATCACGGAGCGCAAGAAGGGTGAGGGCAGCGCCAAAGCGCATGCGTTCGCCGAAATCCGCCGGCCGCTCGCCCGCCGTTTCGGGAAACGCGAGATCCCTGACCGATGACGACCAGGCCGCGGCGATGATCGGCGCCAGCGCTTCGAAGAAGGCCATGGGCAGGGCACCGAGATCGCCCGCGCTCTCATCGAGAACGCGGCGCAGCATGGCCGCTTCCTGCGCCGCGATCGCCATGCCCTGGCCGTAGACCGGGTTGAAATCGCAAATCGTATCGCCGAGCGGCAACCATCCGCGGGGTGGCGCCCGCAGGCGCTCGAAATGCCGCCAGGCGCTGCCCGGCACGATGAAGCGGGTGAACCTGCCCTCCGGCACCGCGTTCTTGAGCGCCTCGTAAATGACCTGGTTTCTAAGGCCGCGGGCAAACTCCAGAAACCCGGCCAAATCGGCCGGCGGGCGTTCGCCGAAACGGCCGACGAGGGTCGCAAGCCAGCGCCCGCCCTCGATCGGCAGAATGAGCGCCGATCTCGTCTCGACCGGCGGGCCGGCGAGAACATAGGCGTATTGCCATGCCGGTTGCGCGGCGTCGGGCTTGGCGAAGATCGCGGTGGTGTAGGCGATTTCCATGCCGATCCTGGTCTCGGCCAGCGGCTCGCGGCCGGTCTCCGCCAGCATGGCCTGGCTCAGGGTACCGTTGCGCCCGGCGGCATCGATGACGAGATCGGCGTGGCGCTCGGCGTTTCCGCCCCCCGGCCGCGTATGCCGCACACCGGTGACGGCGGCGCCATCCGGCGATGTCATCAGCGCCTCGACCCGTGCCCCCTCGACGATCCTGACATTGGCGAGGGCGGCGACGCGCCGGCGCAGCACCGCCTCGATCAGCGGCCGGGAGGCGGAATAGAAGGTAAGGCCGAAATCGCGCCGGGGAAATTCACCGATCCCGGGAAAATCGAACACGCCGCCGAGGCCGAGATCGACCGGCACCGCCCCCGAAGCGGCGAGATCCTCGGCGAAGCCGGGCAGCAATGAGCAGAGCGCGTATTGCGCGCCGAGAAAAAAAGCATGCGCCTGGCTCCCATGCGGCACGCCGCTTCGCGAAGCCGCCCCCTCGGGCAGGCGATCGCGCTCCAGCACCTCGATCGCGGCGAAATGCGGCGCGAGGGCTGCGGCGGCGGCGAGCCCGCCGATCCCAGCCCCGATCACGAGCGCGGTTTTGTCGGCTGCGACGGCCATTGTCCCCTCCTGCTCAGTGCCATTTGGGCATAGCGTTGCCTTGCGTCGTTATCAATCCTTTATGAGCGATACGGGCTTTCACGGCCGAATGGCTAAAGTTCTTATTTTGTTCTTGACTCATGTCGCGCGATGGCGATAGGTTATTCGAACAAATAGAGAACTTTCTCTCTCACTCTCACTCTCACTCTCACTCTCACTCTCACTCTCACTCTCTCTCACACACTCTCTCTAGCGCCGCGAAGGGGGCCGCACATGCCGGAATGCCCGAAATCCGACCGGCCGCATCCTTTCACTGCGCGTTGCCGTGGTGCGACCCATAACCCGCCGGTGCGCTTCGAGGCGGCGCACACGGATCCTTTCGATGACGGCTGGGGCACGCTCGATGCGCTGGCGGAAGCGCCGCCGCTCGCGACCACCCTGATCCGGGACGCCAGCCGTTCGGCGATCAGTTGGAACAAGAGCCCCGATCTCGGCTTCGATCGCGCCGTCAATCCCTATCGCGGCTGCGAGCATGGCTGCATCTATTGCTTCGCCCGCCCGAGCCATGCCTATCTCGGCTTCTCACCCGGCCTCGATTTCGAGAGCAAGCTCACCTTCAAGCCGGAGATCGCGGCACTTCTGGAACGGGAATTGAAGCGCCCGGGCTATGCGGCGCGGCCGATCGTGCTTGGCAGCAACACAGATCCCTATCAGCCAGTGGAACGCCGGCTCAAACTCACCCGCGCCATTCTCGAAGTGATGGTGAGATTTTCGCATCCGGTCGCGATCGTCAGCAAATCCGCCGGCATGCTGCGCGATCTCGATCTGCTCACGGCGCTGGCCGAAAAGCGGCTGGTGCGCGTTCATCTCTCGATCACCACGCTCGACCCCGGGCTCGCCCGCGCCATGGAGCCGCGCGCCGCAACGCCGGCGCGCCGCCTCGACGCCATCGCCGCCCTGGCACGGGCCGGCATCCCGGTCGGCGTTCTCGCCGCGCCGATGATTCCGGGGCTGAACGACGCCGAGCTTGAGCGCATTCTCGCCGCCGCCGCCGCCGCCGGGGCAAAGCATGCCGGCTATACGCTGCTCCGGCTGCCGCATGAGTTGCGCGAGTTATTCGAGGCCTGGCTTGCCGCCCATCGGCCGGAGCGGGCGCGCCACGTGCTCGACCTGATCCGCGAAACCCGCGGCGGCGGCCTCAACGATAGCCAATTCCATCGCCGTTTCCGCGGCGGCGGCGCCTATGCCGACCTCCTCGCCCAGCGTTTCGCCACGGCCGCACGCAAATACGGATTGCTGGAGCGCCGCGCCGAACTCGATAGCACGCTTTTCTCGCCGCATCCCGGGCAGGCACCGGCACGGCAGCTTTCGCTCGCTTTCCTCTGATCGCCGGCACTCGCATTGGCGCAAGATCGGTTCACGTCGAACGGATCGGGCGGTTTGGCAGAAGAAAATTTTCGCGCGGTCACTCATCCCGCCTTGGCCGCGCGAGCAGGGCCGACATCGCGGCGTGAAGGCTCGCCCGTTCGGTGAGAACGGCGGCGACGGCTGCGGCAATGGGCACGTCGCAGCCGGCGGCGGCGGCGCGGGCGACCAGGGCCGGGGCGGTCGCGACGCCTTCGGTGACGCCGCTCTGATGGGCGAGTGCGGCGGCGAGGGGCTCGCCGCGGCCGAGGGCGAGGCCGAGCCGGTAATTGCGGCTTTTCGTCCCGGTGCAGGTGAGCACGAGGTCGCCGAGGCCGGAGAGGCCGCTCATCGTCTCGGCCCGCCCGCCGAGGGCGGAAGCGAGCCGCGCCATTTCCGCAAGCCCCCGCGTGATTAGCGCGGCGCGGGCATTTTCTCCGAGGCCCGCGCCGATGACCGCGCCGGCGGCGATGGCGATGACGTTTTTCGCCGCCCCTCCGAGTTCGGCGCCGAGCGGATCGTCGTTGCCGTAGAGCCGGAAATGTTCGCTCCCGAGCGCGTTCATGACGCGCGCCCGGAGTGCCGCATCATGGGTCGCGATGACGGCGGCGGCGGGCAGGCCGGCTGCGATTTCGGCGGCGAAATTGGGCCCGGTCAGCACCGCGACCGGCCGGCTCGGCGCGAGTTCGGCAAGGATTTCCGAGGGCAGCCTGCCGGTTGCCGCCTCGATCCCCTTGGCGCAGATCACCGCCGCCCCCGCCGGCAGGGCCTCGGCGATGGGGCGGAGATGCTGCACCGGCACGGCGAGCAGGAAGAGATCGGCGGCGAGGGCGGCGAGATCGCTGGTGACATCGATCGCGGCAGCGAGCGCGATCCCGGGCAGGCGCGGGTTTTCGCGCCGGGTGGCGAGGTCGCTTGCCCGTGCCGCATCCCGCGCCCAGAGTGTCGCAGGGTTGCCGGCGCGGGCCGCCTGCACCGCGAGCGCCGTGCCCCAGGCGCCGGCACCGATGACCGCGATGCGGCTCATGACAGCCGCGTCATGGCGCCATCGAGGGGCGCGATCGCGTAGCCGCTCCCCGTTTCCCGCGCGAGCCGCGCATGGAGGGCCCGGAGCAGCGCCGATGCCGCCTCGGGGAAGCCGAAGGGCGGGTTGACGATGATGAGGCCGCTGCCATTGAGCCGGGTCGGATCGAGGGGCGTGCTGCGCCAAAGTTCCGCCGCGAGCGCATCCTGGGGGCCGCCTTCCTGGAGCATGGCATGGAATTGCCGCACCCGTGCCTGGTTCTTGATCGGGTACCAGGCGGCGATGACGCCGCTCGGGAAGCGGCGCTGGGCCCGGCGCAACCCCTCGGCGAGGCGCGCAAATTCGTCCTCGGCTTCGAAAGGCGGGTCGATGAAGGTGAGCCCGCGGCGCTCACGCGGCGGCAAAAGCGCGCCGAGCGCCTCGAAGCCATCGCGCCGATGGATGGCCACCTGCGGATCATGGGCGAATTCCCGCTTGAGCGCCGCCACCTCCTCGGGGTGCGGCTCGCAGCAGGCGAGGCGGTCGATCGGGCGGAGGAGGCTCCGGATCAGGCGCGGCGAGCCGGGATATAGCCCGAGCCGTTCCACCGCGCCGAGGTAATCGGCGAGCGCCGGGTCGGGATCACCGCGGAGAAGTGCGATCCCCTCCCGCCATTCGCCGGTCTGCAGCGCCTCCGGGCTCGCGAGGTCATAGCGCCCGCGTCCTGCGTGGGTGTCGAGAAAAAACGCGGGCTTTTCCTTGCGCTGCAAAGCGCGCACCAGCCAGAGCAGGAGCGCGTGCTTGACGCAATCGGCGAAATTGCCGGCGTGATAAGCGTGGCGATAATTCATGCGGGCGTCGGGTCCAGGGCCATGTCCGGCGCATCGAGTGGCCAGCGCGGACGCGGCGCGTGGTCGATGGGGCTTGTGGCACCACACCGCAGCCGTTCGATCCCGGCCCAGGCGACCATCACCGCGTTGTCGGTGCAGAGCCGCAAGGGTGGGGCGGCAAGTTGCGCGCCATGCGCCTCGGCGACCGCCGCAAGGGCCGCGCGGATCGCCTGGTTGGCGGCGACCCCGCCGGCGAGAACCAGTGTCGTGCCGCCGGGATGGCGTTCGGCGAAGAGCGTGAGGGCATGGTCGGCGCGGTCGGCGAGCACGTCGGTCACCGTTTTCTGGAACCCGGCGGCGAGATCGGCGGCGGCGGCGCGCGGCAGCGCCCCCGGGGGAAAGGCGGCGATTTCCTGGGCGAGCGCGGTTTTGAGGCCCGAAAAGCTGAAATCGCAGCCGGGCCGGCCGAGCAGCGGGCGGGGAAGCGCGATCCGCGCCGGGTTACCCTCGCGGGCAAGACGTTCCAGCGCCGGCCCACCCGGCCAAGAGAGGCCGAGCAGCTTTGCCGCTTTGTCGAACGCTTCGCCGACGGCGTCATCGAGGGTGCGGCCGAGCAGGCGATAGCGGCCGATCGCCTCGACCGCGACGAACTGGCAATGCCCGCCCGAGACCAGGAGCAGAAGATAGGGAAAATCGATCCCACCCGATACGATCCCGGGCAGGCGCGCGGTCAGCGCATGGGCTTCGAGATGGTTGATGGCGAGGAACGGCTTGCCCCAGGCGAGCGCCAGGCCCTTGGCGAAATTCGCGCCGACGATCAGCCCGCCGATCAGCCCCGGCCCGCTGGTCGCCGCGACCGCCGCGATCTCATCGCCGCCGATCCCGGCCTTGGCGAGCGCGGCCTCGACGAGCGGGCCGAGAGTGGCGAGATGGGCGCGTGCCGCGACTTCCGGCACCACGCCGCCGAAGGGCGCGTGCTCGCCGATCTGGCTGTGCAGCGCCTCGGCGAGAATGTTGCCCGCGCCATCGAGCAGAGCAACCGCGGTCTCATCGCAGGAACTCTCGATCCCGAGCACCGGGCCGGGGGGGGCGCCTTTCATTTCGGGATGGCGGCGCTGCATCGGGGGCACTTTCCTTTCCGGCGCGGTGGTTTTAGGAGGACGCGATGGATCTCGCCCCCTCCCATAGCGCCGGGCATCACCCGCACGTCAAGCCGCATGCACGCGATCTGCCGCTCCGTGTCGGAACGCGCGCCTCGCCGCTGGCGCTTGCGCAGACCCGGTCGTTCCTCGCCCTCTTGCGTCATTTCTGCCCGGTGCTGCGGAGCATGAACGTGTTCGAGGAACACGCGATCCGCACCACCGGCGATCTGGTGCAGGACCGACGGCTCGCCGAGATCGGCGGCAAGGGGCTGTTCGCCAAGGAAATTCACGAGGCGCTGGCCGATCGCCGGATCGATTTCGCCGTCCACAGCCTCAAGGATCTGGAAACGCTCCTGCCCGATGGCATCGTGCTCGCCTGCACGCTCCAGCGCGAGGATGCGCGGGATGCCCTGCTGCTCGGCACCGGCTGTCTTTCGCCGGTTGACGGCGATCCCTATGCCGCGCTCGCACCGGGGGCGCTGATCGGCACGTCCTCGGTGCGGCGCCAGGCGCAATTGCTGCACGCGCGACCCGATCTCCGCATCGTGACGCTGCGCGGCAATGTCCAGACGCGGCTCGATAAACTCTCGGGCGGCGCGTGTGACGCGAGCCTGCTCGCACTCGCCGGGCTGCGCCGGGTCGGCCTCGAGGCGGTGCCTAAGCTCGTGCTCGACCCGGAAACCATGGTGCCGGCGGCGGGGCAGGGGATCATCGGCATCACCGCCCGCGCCGATGACACCGAATTGCTCGACCTTCTCGCCGGCATCGAGGATCCCGAGGCCAAGGCGGTCGCAACCGCCGAGCGCGCGCTGCTCGCCTATCTCGATGGCTCGTGCCGCACGCCGATTGGCGGCTATGCCCGGGTATTGCCGGGTAACGGGCTGCATCTGACGGGGCTCGTCGCTCGCGCCGATGGCTCGTTTCTGCTCAAGCGCGTCATCAGCGGCGCGGTCGAGGATGCAGCGCGCCTCGGCGCCGAACTCGGTGCCAGCCTGCGCGCGGACAGCCCGGCCGATATCTTTGCCTGACCCCGCGGCGCTTGCCGCCCCGGTGCGGGCGGGTGGCGCCGTGCTCGTGACCCGGCCCCTGCCGGCGGCGGCGGAGACGGCGGCACGGCTCGCCGCGCGCGGCTATCGCCCGGTGATCGCACCACTCCTGACAATTTTACCGAAGCCGGAAGCGCTGCCGCCGCCCGCGACGGTGCAGGCGGTTCTGGTCACGAGCGCCCATGCCGTCGCCCATCTTCCACCCGCCCATCGCGCGCTCCGCCTGCTCGCGGTGGGTGATGCCACCGCCGCGCGCGCGCGCCGCGCCGGGCATGCCGACGTGCTGAGCGCGGCCGCCGATGCGGCGCGGCTGGCCGCTCTCGCCGGCGAGACGCTCGATCCCAGAGGCCCGCCGCTTTTGCTCGCGGTCGGCGAGGGGCAGGGCACGCGTCTCGCGGCGGCGCTGCGGGCGCGGGGGTTTCACGTGCTCCGTCGGGCGGTCTATACCACCGCGGCGGCGCCCGCCTTGCCGGCGGCGGCGCGGGAAGCGCTGGCCGAGCGGGACGGAGAGCGATCGGAGGGAGCAGGTTTGAGCGCCGCGCTGTTTTTTTCCGCCGAGACGGCGCGGGTGTTTCGCACGCTCGTCGAGGCTGAGGGGCTGGCCGGGCGGCTCGCGCCGACTGCAGCGCTCGCGATCAGCGCCGCGACCCTCGCCGTCTTGCGGCCCTTGCCCTGGCGGGATGTGCGCCAGGCATCCCATCCCGATCAGGAGGCGTTGCTCGCACTTTTGCCATGACCGAAGAACCTGCCCCCGAAAATCCTGTTCCCGAAAATCCTGTTCCCGACGCCGGGCCCGTTTCTCCCGAGGCGGAGCAAGCCGCGGCCGGCAAGAGTGCGGCCGCGCCGTCGGTGCCACGGAGCACCTCCCTGATGCCGCTTCTCGTGCTGCTCGATCTCGTCATTCTCGCTCTCGCCGCGACTTATGTCTGGCGTTTTCCGCCGAACGCGACCGAGGCGCGGCTGGCGGCGGTCGAGCGGCGTCTGGCCGCGGGTTCGCCCGCGGCGCCGGCGATGGACGCGGCTCTCGCCGCCCGGGTGGACGATCTCGCGACGCGGCTTGCCGCCCTGGAACAGGCACGCGCGGCGACAGCCGCTCTCGCGGCACGGCTGGCCGAGGACGAGGCGAAGCTCGATGCCGTGGCCAAAGCGGAGGCGGCACGCGCCGAGGCGGCGCCGGCCACGCCCGCGACATCCACCCTCGACGCCGAGGCGGTCAGCGCCCGCTTGCAGGGGGATGAAGCGAAGCTCGATGCGCTCAAGGAGAGTGCTGCCGCGATGGCGCGCGAGATCGCGAACGTCGCCGGCCGTGCCGCCGCGCACGCGCGCTTTGAAGCCGCCGAGGCGGCACTCGCCGCGGGCCGGCCGCTCGGCGATCTTCCTGGGGCGCCGCCGGCGCTCGCCCGTTTCGCCACCATGGCGCCGCCGACCCTGGCCGGCTTGCGCGCGGCCTTTCCCCTCGCCGCCGCCGCCGCCCGCGCCGCCGCCCCATCGCCCGCGCTGGGGTCTCGCCTGATGGATTGGATCGGCGCCGTGGTGACGGTCAGGCGCGGCGATCAGGTGCTGCTCGGCGACACACTCGCCGCCCGGCTGGCGGCGGCGCAATCGGCGCTCGACGGCGATGATCTCGCCGCGGCACTCGCGCTACTCGCGCCCATCGAGGGTGCGCCGGGTGCTGCCCTCGCGGCATGGAAGCAGGAGGCCGGGCAGCTTCTCGCCGCGCGCCGGGCGCTTGCCGATCTGATGGCGGCCGGCTGATGCGCCGGGTCTTCTTTCTTCTCTTCGCGGCGGCGGCGACGGTTCTCGTCACCCTCGCGTTTTTCACTCTGCCGCGCAGCGTCCATATCGAGGTCGGCCGTCTCGTGATCGACACCTCGGGGGCGGCGGCGGTCGTCCTGCTGCTCGTCCTGGTCGTGGCGCTTTACGTCGTGCTGCGGCTGATCACCGGCATCATCGGCCTGCCGCGCCGCATTCGGCGCTGGCGGCGGGAGCGTCTCCGCCTGCGGGGCGAGCGGGCGATGACCCGCGCGATGGTCGCGCTCGCCGCCGGCGAGGCCGCATCGGCGCGGCATGAAAGCGCGCGCGCGCGGCGCGCGCTCGGCGATACCCCGCGAACCCTGTTGCTCGCGGCGCAAGCCGCGCGCCAAGCCGGGCAGGATGACGAGGCAACCGCCCTTTACGAGACCCTGGCGCGGCATCGCGAGGCGAGTTTTCTTGGCCTCCGCGGCCTGTTCCAGCAAGCGGTCGGGCGCAATGATTGGGAGGGTGCGGCGCGCCTCGCCCGCCGCGCCGAAGCGGCGTTCCCCGGGGCCGCCTGGCTCCGGCGCGAGCGGCTGGCGATCGCGCTCCGGCGCGGCGCGTGGTCGGAGGCGTTGGCGCTCGCCGGCCCCGAAATGCCGCGCGCTGCCCTCGCCGCCGCCGCTGCCGCCGCCGAACCCGATCCCGCGGCCGCGCTTCGCCTCGCCCGCCGCGCCTTCAAGGACGACCCGAGCCTCACCGCCGCCGCCCTCGCCTATGCCGAGCGGCTGCGCGCCGCCGGCAAGGAACGCGCCGCTCAGCGCGCGCTCCAGGTGGCCTGGACGGCCAACCCGCATCCCGATCTCGCGGCCCTCGCGCTCGCCCCGCTCACCGAGCCGATGGCGCGCTTCCGCGTCGCGGGCGTGCTCACGGCGGGGCGGGCGGACGATGCGGAAACCCATCTTCTGCTCGCCCGCACGGCACTTGAGGCGGGCCTCATCGGCCAGGCGCGGCATCACGCCGAGGCCGCGCGCGCGCATCTTTCCGAGCGGCGCCTTTTCCTGCTGCTCGCCGATATTGCCGAACGCGAGGCCGAGGCCGATGAACATGGCGCCGGTGCTGCCCGTGAGGTAGCGCGGACGGCGCTGCGCGATGCCGCCCTCGCCGCGCCCGATCCCGTCTGGCATTGCGCGACCTGCGCCGCACCACTTCCCGCCTGGCGGCCGGTTTGCCCGGCCTGCGGCAGTCTGGGGCAGGTGGTTTGGGGGTCTCCCACGCGCGCCGCAACCGGCGGATTGCTGACCACTCGGCAGAATCTACCGCCCCGTTAACGCCCAGGTAATCGCCACCCGGCAAACTCTGCCTATGGCAAAAGGCCAAACGGCCGGGAGTGGGTGGAAGATGACGTGGCGGACG
>JAKAQU010000024.1 GCA_021819535.1 Pseudomonadota bacterium
CGCACCGAACCAATCTTTCGGCACCAGAAGCAGGGCCAGCGGCAAGCCCGCTCCGGCGAGCCGCGCCCATCCTGCGGGCAATAATACGGCAAGGGCGATGCAAGGCAGCAGAAATAGCCCGACGCCGCTCGCCGGGCCGAGGAGTTTCATGCACCATAGGGTGTTCGACGTGCCGACCAGCCACAACGCCACTCGCCCGCCGGCCGGCCGATGCCGTGCAAGGAGCGGGATCGCGAGGAACAGCGGGGTCGCGAACATGGTCAGAAACGCGATGTGGCCGCGTGTCCAGCCGACGAGCGCGATCACATAGAGCGGATAGAATGGCCCGTTCAATCCCAATACCACGGCAACGAAGCAGGCGAGCGCGGTCGCTGGATCGGGATGCGCGGTGTCATCGCGCCACTTCATCGCGGCGCGAGCAGAAAATGGCTTACGCCCCAATCATGTCCGCCGCGTGCCCCGAACAGCCCGGCCGTCGCAAGGAAGAATAGCCGCCATCGCCGGTGCCAGAGCGGCGCCGCGGCGCCATAGATCGCGGCCATGATCGGCGCGATCGTCGCCTGCGTGGCATCGAACCTGGCCAGCCAGTCGAGTGCGGTGCGCTGGTAGTGGAGCCCAGACCAGCGCCAATCCGCTTCCAGGGTGAAATGCTCGTCCAGCCAGCGGATGAGCCCGTGGCTCGGCATGATCCCGCCGGTAAAGAAATGCTGGGCGATCCAATCCGCTCTGTCCGCGGCATCGAAGGCGTAGGGCGTGCTGCGATGGCTGAAGACATGTAGGAAGAGACGGCCACCCGGCTCGATCCAGCCGCGCACCCGGGCGAGGAGCGCCGGCCAGTTGCTCATATGCTCCCACATCTCGACGGAAACGACGCGGTCGAACCGTTCGGCGGTCTCGAAATGGTTCATGTCGGCGGTGATGATTTGTAGGTTTTCGAGACCCCGCTTTGCTGCTTCCGCCGCGATGAAGGCACGCTGGGTGCGGGAATTGGAGATTGCGGTGATGACGGCACGGGGAAAGCGTTCCGCCATCCACAGACTGAGCGATCCCCAGCCGCAGCCGAGTTCCAGGATCCGCTGTCCGTCTTCCAGTCCCGCGTGCGTTGCCGTCTCCTCGATCGCGCGCGCCTCGGCCTGATCGAGCGTATCCGACGGGTCGGCATAAAGGCAGCAGGAGTATTTCCGCCGTGCCCCGAGAACGGCGCCGAAGAACTCTGCGGGCAGCTCGTAATGCTGCGCGTTGGCGGCATCCGGCGTGCATGCGATTGGCCGGGCCGCCATGGCGCGGGCGAAATCGGGCTCGCTATCGGGCGGTGCCTGATCGAGCTTGCGTCCGGTGCGATTGACCAAAAGGGCAATGCCCGCCCGCATCGCGGCATCGGGTAACGGCAGGCGTTCGATCGCGCCGGTCGCGGCAGCGAGAAGATTCATCGGGCATCTCGTTTCTTTATCGGGAAGAAAGCGCGGGTTCGGGCCTGATACGCGCGATAGCGTTCGCCCCGCGAGCGCAGCATCGCGTCTTCCAGCGGCGGGATGCCGGAGACATGCACCAATAGCCAATACATGAGCGCCGGTCCCGAGAATGCGACCCAACCCCAGGCATAGCCGGGCGCGAACGCGAGGAAGGGCCAGGCGCACCAGGCCAGGAACTCGAAAAAATAGTTGGGATGACGCGAGTGACGCCATAATCCGACATCGCACACCGCGCCGCGATGCGCCGGGTTGCGCCGAAACCGTGCAAGCTCTGCATCCGCGAGCGCGCCGCCCGCGATCCCGGCAAGGAAGAGCGCAAGCCCCGCGAGGTCAGCGAGACCGAGGGGGGCTGGGTTGCGGGCAGCGGCCAGGAACGAGAGCGAGAGTATGGCCGCGGCCAGCGCCTGGATCTGCAAAAAGGCGAACATACGAGGCTCGAATGCCGCACCCCAGAGCGCCCGCAGCCGGGCATAGCGGGCATCCTCCGGCGCGCCCCAGTTGCGGCGGAGAATGTGCCCGCCGAGGCGTAGCGCCCAGAGTGCGGCAAGCCCGGCCACCAGCAAACCGCGAGGGCTCGCGGCGGCAAGCCCGCCCGCGACCCCGGCGCCACCGAGGGCCAGGGTCCAGATCACATCGACGAGGCCGGCATTGCTGGTCGCACGCTGCACCATCCAGGCGACCATCATCGCGAGCGACAGCCCGACGATCACTGAGGCGAGGATCACGCCAAATTCCCGATGAAACGAAGGACGGCGCGCTGCACCGGCAACAATGGCGCCAGCACCGAGGCGACGCCGCCGATCAGTGCCCGGTGTCCCAAGGCGGGATAGAGATGGACCGTCACGGCAACCGCCGCTTCGCGCAATGCCGCGGCCAGGCGGCGCGTATTCCCCGGCAGCACGGTGCGGTCGCGGCCGCCGGCGGCAAGCAGCATCGGCGGGGAGTGCGGGGTGACGAAGCGGATGGGCTGCGAGTCCGGCCAGCGTTTTTCGGGGCCGAAAATCTCGCGCAGCACCGGGCTCTGGAGCGGCAGGAAATCGTAGGGTCCGGCAAGGCCGATGACGCCGCGCGGCGCTGGCGCCCCCGCCGCTCGGCGATACCGCGGATCGAGCGCGAGGAGGGTCGCGATGTGCGCGCCCGCCGAATGGCCCATCAGGAACAGGCGATTGGCGGCGACGCAAGGCTGTGCCGCGACCAAGGCCAGTGCCGCCGCCGCGTCCTCCATGAAGGCCGGGAAACGTATCTCCGGGAACAGCCGGTAATCGGGGATGGCACACGCGATCCCGTGGGCGGCGAGCGCGGTGCCGACAAAGCGGTACATTGCCCGCTCCCCGGATTCCCAGCCGCCGCCGTAGAAAAACACGACCATCGGCGGGGTGCGCGCGGCTTCTGGCCAGTAAAAATCGATGAAGCCGCGGCTTCCGGGTGCGTAGGAAGTGCTATGAAAGATGACACCGCGCCGTGGCGAAAGCCGGTTGATGAGGTCGATCGGAAAGCCGAAGGCCGCGCGCGTCGCGAGACTTGCGGTCATGCCTACATCCCGAGCAGCGGCCGCACCAGCCAACCGAGCCAGGATTGGGGGCGGAGATGATGGGTGACGGCGATCAGGCATATGCAGTCCTCGCCGGGCAAGGCGAGCGGCTGATGGGTGATCGCCGGATCGGTCTCGACACAATCCCCGGGCCCATACGTGCCCGTGTCGTCGCTGAAGGCGCCGCGCAGCACGCAGGTCGTCTCCAACCCTTCATGGCTATGGGAGAGAAGCGCGTGGCCGGGCGCGACACGAATGAGATCGAGCCGGCTGTCGGTGGCATCGCGGGCCATGAGCGGCATCAAGGCGATGCCCGGCGCGACCCGCCGCCAACGCCCGGAGGCGAGGGAGGCGAGATCGAAAGGCGGTGGGGAAGGCTCGGGGGCTGCGGTGTCCAGCCGTGCCAGCGTGCGCGCCAAGGCATCCGGCGCGAGCGCGACCGGCGCGAGATCTTCCAGCATCACCCCGCCGGCGGCTTCCGCGGCGCGGAGACCCGCGGCGCAGGACGGACACATCGCGGCATGCGCGCGGATCACCCGTGCATGCGCGCGCGGCAGCGTGCCGGCGGCACAGGTGAGGAGCGAGGCTTCGGGCGGATGATGGCGGATCATGCCAGGTCTCCCAAAGCCGCGCGCAGCCGACCCATCGCCAGACGCAGGCGCGATTTCACTGTGCCGAGCGGAATGCCGAGTATGGTTTCCATTTCCGCGTGCGAGCGCTCATCGAAGAAGGCGAGGCGTAGCGCTTCCGCCTGATCGGCGGGGAGGGTCGCGATCGCTTCTCTCACCCGCAGGCTACGTTCGGCCGCGCCGAGCAGGGTGTCGGCGGATGCCGGAGGATCGGGCGCGAGGGCGGGATCGGGTTCCGGCGCCGGGCGGTCTCGGCGGTGGCGATCGATACGCAAATGGCGCGCGATGGTGAAAACCCATGCCGCCGCCGTCGCGCGTGTCGGATCGAACTGGCCTGCCTTGCGCCACACCGCGAGCATCGCCTCCTGCGCCAGCTCTTCGGCATCCAAGGCAGCGCTGCCGCGCCGCATCAGAAACGCTTTTATGCGCGGCGCGTAGTGCGCGAACAATGTCGCGAACGCCGAGCGGTCGCCTTGCGCCACTGCTTGGATCAGGGCGGCGGCGTCGGAATCCTCGCCATCCCATACATCGGTCATTCGGCGCGATTCCCGGTGGCGCGAGGGAGGGAGAGCCTCAGCCAGGCAATGTTGGCGCGACACATACATGTCCTCATTACGCAATCTGCGCGGCACCGGATCACCAAGGGCGGTGATCCGAACGCTTGCCGCTCTCGTATGAGCTCACACGTAACACGAGCGAGGCCTGGATGCAGCGTTTGCGGATCGCGGTGGTGGGGGCGGGGATCGCTGGCATGGGAGCGGCCTGGCTGTTGGCCGAGGCCCATGACGTGACTTTGTATGAAGCCGCAAGCCAGCCCGGCGGACATAGCCTGACCGTCGATGTCGCGACGGCCGGTGGCAGCCTTCCGGTCGATATGGGATTTATCGTCTATAATCCGCCCGCTTATCCCAACCTCGTTGCGCTGTTTCGCCATTTGGACGTGCCCACCGCCGCCTCCGACATGTCTTTTGCCGTATCGCTGCATGACGGCGCATTGGAATATGCGGGCACCGATGTCGCGCGGCTGTTCGGTCAGACGCGCAATCTGGTCCGCCCGCGCTTCTGGGCCATGCTGCGCGATATCGTTCGCTTCTACCGTGAAGCCGAGGCCGATATCGTCGGTCTCGATCCCGACGTGTCGCTCGGTGCCTATTTGGCGGAGCGCGGCTATGGCCAGAGCTTCGTCCGCGAACATCTCTTGCCGATGGCCGCCGCGATCTGGTCGGCCCCAGCCGCGCGCATGGCCGAATATCCGGCACTCGCTTTCATCCGCTTTTGCGCCAATCATGGTCTTTTAAAACTACGCGGCCGGCCGCAATGGCGCACGGTCGCCGGCGGCAGCAGCACTTATGTCCGCAGGATTACAGCACCGCTCGCCGGCGCCATGCGCCTCAATTGCCCGGTGCGGGCGATCCGCCGTCTGCCGGAGGCGGTGATCGTGGAGGCCGACGGCATCGGGTCCGAGCGCTACGATCATGTCGTGATTGCGACCCACGCGCCACAAGCCCGCGCGCTGCTCCAAGACCCCTCCGACGCTGAAGCCGCTCTGCTCGGCGCCATCGGCACGAGCCAAAATCTCGCCGTGATGCACCGCGATCCCGCGCTGATGCCGCGCAGGCGAAACCTGTGGTCGAGCTGGAATTATCTCGGCGGTGAGAGGCCCTCCGTCACTTACTGGATGAACCGGCTGCAGCCGCTCGCGGGGATGGGCGATGTGTTCGTCACCCTCAATCCGCAACACCCACCCTTGCCCGAGACGGTGATCCGAGAAGAGATGTTTGCCCACCCAATGTTCGATGCCGCCGCCCTTCGTGCCCAGCGCGATCTCTGGGCGTTACAGGGGCAACGCCGCACCTGGTTCTGCGGCGCCTGGTTCGGGGCCGGATTTCACGAGGATGGCTTGCAGGCGGGGCTTGCGGTCGCCGAAGCGATTGGCGGGGTGCGCCGCCCGTGGCAGGTCGCCGCCGAATCCGGCCGCTTACCGCCGCGACGACAGGCACTGGCGGCGTGATGAATTCGGCCATCTATGCCGGCTCCGTCGTGCATACCCGCGTGCGGCCGGTGCGCCATCGGCTGCGCCATCGGATTTTCTCCCTCCTCCTCGATCTCGACGAGATCCCCGAATTGTCGGCACGGCTTCGCTGGTTTTCAGAGGATCGGTTCAATTTTTTCGGCTTCTCGGCGCGCGATCATCTCGCCGGTGATGGGCGGGCACTTCGTCTTCAGGTCGAGGTGGCGCTGCTGGCGGCCGGCATCGACGCCATCGGCGGGCGTATCCTCCTTCTCGCCATGCCACGCGTCCTCGGCATGGTGTTCAACCCGCTCAGCCTCTATTGGTGCTATGACACCGCTGGCAGGTTGCGTGCCGTGCTCTATGAGGTCAACAACACGTTTGGCCAGCGGCACAGCTATCTTCTTCCGGTTGATCGCGATGCGCAGCCGCTGCGCCAGGAATGCGCCAAGGCGTTTTATGTGTCGCCATTCATGGATATGGCGATGCGCTATCGTTTCCGCCTGCGGCCGCCGGGCGAGCGGGTGGCGATCGCGATCGATGTCGCCGATGATGCGGGAACGGTGCTCAACGCCGCCCTCGCGGCACGGCGCGAGGCGCTGACCGACGCCGCCCTGCTGGCTGGGTTTCTGCGCCATCCGCTGCTTGCGGCACAAGTGTTGGGTGCCATCCACTGGGAAGCCGTGAAACTGTGGCGGAAGGGCATGCGCGTGCGCCCAAGACCCACGCCACCGGATTCGCCCTTCAGTATGCCAACGCATAGTGGGCCGGCATGAGCGAACGGTTGCTCGCCCGGCGTTCCTCAGGCCTCGCGGCCTTGCCTCACCCGTGGCGCCTGTGGCTTTCCCGCCTGCTCACACGCCTCGAGGTCGGAGCGTTAACCGCGATTTTGCCGGACGGCACCATTTTGCGCCATGAAGCAGCGTTGCCGGGCCCCGAGGCGGTCTGCCATCTGCATCGTTGGCGGGCGCTGCGCCGGCTTCTTTTGCGCGGCGACAATGGGTTTGCCGACGCCTTCATCGATGGCGACTGGTCGAGCCCCGATCTCGTGGCGCTGTTGGCGTTCGCCGAGCGGAACATGGCCCGGATACCAGGTGCCTCCGGCGGGCCGGCGCTGGTGCGTCTCTTCCATCGCCTCGTCCATCTCGCGCGCAACAACACGCGTGCCGGCAGCCGGCGCAACATCGTCGCCCATTACGATCTCGGCAATGAATTCTACGCAAACTGGCTCGATGCGGGCATGAATTATTCCTCCGCGCTCTACACGCGGCCCGGAATGACCCTTGATGAGGCGCAAGCCGCCAAGCACGCGCGCGTGCTGGAGATGCTCGGCCTCACGTCTCGCGATCGGGTGCTCGAGATCGGTTGCGGCTGGGGTGATCTCGCGCGGCGGCTGGCCGATCTCGGTGCCGAGGTGACCGGCATCACCCTCTCGCCGGCGCAGCTCGCGCATGCGCAAACGCGGCTCGGCGGGCGCGCGCGGCTGCTCTTGCAGGATTATCGTGACACCGAGGGTTCGTTCGACCGCATCGTATCGATCGAGATGATCGAGGCGGTGGGCGAGGCTTACTGGCCGGTCTATTTCGAGACGCTGCGGCGACGGCTCGCACCCGGCGGTGTCGCGGTGATCCAGGCGATCACCATCGCTGATCGATGGCTGCCGGCCTATCGCCGCGGCACCGATTTCATCCAGCGCCGCATATTCCCCGGCGGGATGCTGCCCTCATCGCAAGCCATCACCCGGCTCGCCTCGGCACATGGTTTCGCCATCACCGGTCAGCACAATTTCGGTGCGAGCTACGCGCTCACCCTTGCCGAATGGCGCGCCCGCTTTCACGCGGCCTGGCCGCGGATCACAGCACTCGGTTTCCCGCCGCATTTCCGCCGGCTATGGGACTACTATCTCGCTTATTGTGAGGCGGGATTCCGCACCGGCCGCGTCGATGTCGGCTTGTGGCGGCTGGAATCCCGGTCCTGATGGCCTGACGGCGCGGTCTTCCGCGGTTTTCGTCCCGGAAGACATCTGTTGCGAGCAGAGGCGAAATTCGCAACCGGCCCGCCCGCGCCGCAACGCGCAACCATCGCAGTCTCGCGATCCCGTCTCTTGACTTCGCCTTCCGGCGGCAACATCATGCCAAGCCCGGAGGCAACAACACGTCCATTTTCGCGCTATCCACGACAGCAACAGAAGATGTTGGGGGCATGACGATACTATTCCGGCTTGATCCGCAGCAGCTTAGGCGACGTCCGGCCGGCTTTGTTCGCCGCACACGCGCTCTTGCGTCGCATCCTCGCCTGAGCGCGCCCGATCGGGGGCGGGCGGGAGCGGGCGGATCGAGAAGGTGATCGCGATTGCCGGCATTGTCGTTGACGACAGATGGAAGCCGCAACCGGCCATGCAGCGCCGATGACGACTGGGCCGAGCGGTCAGACATGCGGCATTGCGCGCACTGAGCTTCTCGATGTTCGCAGTCTTTCGGTCGCTTTCCGCACACCTCACGGCGATCTTCCCGTCATACGGGACATTTGTTTCACGGTTGCCGCCGGTGAACGGGTCGGCATCGTCGGCGAAAGCGGCTGTGGCAAGACGGTGACGGGTCTGACGGTGTTGCGCCTGCTGCCGGAGCGCTCTCTTCGCCTTTCGGGGCGGATCATCTTCGGCGGCCGTGATCTCCTGACCCTTTCGGCGCGGCAGATGCGTGCTTTGCGCGGGTGCGAAATCGCCATGATCTTCCAAGATCCGACGAGCGCGCTCGATCCGGTTTTCACTATCGGCGACCAGATTGGCGAGGCTTATCGCGCGCATTTCCCGACAACCCGCAAAGAGGCGCGCGAACGCGCGATCGCGGCTCTCGCCAGCGTCGGCATTCCCGCGCCGGAGCGGCGCTGCGATGACTACCCACATCATTTGTCGGGCGGCATGCGCCAGCGGGTGATGATTGCGATGGCGTTGATCTGCGAGCCGAAACTGCTGATTGCCGATGAACCGACGACCGCGCTCGACGTTACGGTACAAGCCCAGATCATCGAACTTCTAAGCCGTCTCAGCGAGCGTATGAAAACGACGTTGATCTTCATCACGCATGATCTCGGTGTGGTCGCCGAGATCTGCACCCGCATGATCACGATGTATGCCGGTGAAATCGTCGAGGACGCGCCTGTCGATGACGTGCTCGTGACGCCTCGGCATCCCTACACGGCGGGGCTGTTGCGCTCGCTCCCCGGTCTTGCTGCCCGACGCAGCGCACTCCCTTCCATTCCCGGTCGCGTGCCGCAGCTTGGGCAGATGCCGAAAGGCTGCCGCTTCCAGCCGCGCTGCCAGCATGCGCTCGCTCGGTGCGCAAAGCCGCAGACATTGAGCGAATTTTCCGCATCACACCACGTCCGTTGCACGCGTGCCCGGGAAATCACCCTCGCCGGCGTGGTGACAGTGTGACGGCGATATCCCATTCGACGCCCACTACCGCAGAGCGCCCCATCATCTCGGTGCGCGATCTCCGCGTTCTCTTTCGCACGCCTGGCGGCAAAGATCCGATCCGTGCGGTCGATGGTGTCGATTTCGACGTGCAGCCTGGCGAGACGCTTGGCATCATCGGTGAGTCCGGCTCCGGCAAGACTTCGCTCGGGCGCGCCTTGGTGTCGCTCATTACGCCCGATTCAGGACAAATACTGCATGACGGCCTTGATCCGACGACACTGCGCGGCGCCCGGTTTCGCGCGCATCGCCGTGATTATCAGATCATTTTCCAGGATCCGAGTGCCGCTCTTGACCCGCGCATGACCGTTCTCGACAGCGTGGCTGAACCTTTGGCGATCGTGCGGGCCGCTGACGATGCCGCACGCCGCAGGGAAGCGTTGGCGATGCTCGCCCGCGTCGGGTTGCCGCGGGATCTTGCGGAACGCTATCCACACCAGCTTTCCGGCGGGCAGAAACAGCGCGTCAACATCGCGCGGGCGTTGATGCTGAGGCCGAAAGTGATCGTCTGCGATGAAGTGGTTGCGGCACTCGATGTTTCCCTTCGTGGCGAGATTCTCAATCTTTTTGCCGATCTGCAGCGCGCATTCGGGCTTACCTATATTTTCATCACGCACGACATCGCTGTCGTCTCCCACATCTCCGACCGCATCGCGGTGATCTATCTCGGCAAGCTTATGGAACTCGGTGCGGCTGACGCAGTGATGGGAGAGCCGCTGCATCCCTACACGCAGGCACTGCTTTCTGCCGAGCCGCTGGCTCTGCCCGCGGCCCTGCGGCCGAAACGCCGGATCATGCTGGAGGGCGAGGTTCCAAATCCGGCCGCGCCCCCTTCCGGCTGCCGTTTTCGCACCCGCTGCCCGGTCGCGCGACCACGCTGCGCGAGCGAGGCTCCGCTCTGGCGCGAAGTCACCCCAGGGCATAGCGTCGCCTGTCATTTCGCCGAGGTGGCCGGGAGGCCGCAGCGCGATGCCATCCTTTCTACATCGATGCAAAAATAATGGAAACTCCGAGATGATGTCTTCCTCTTTCGCCGCGCCAAGCCGGCGTGATCTCCTCTTCCTCGTGGGCACTGCCGGCGTCACCGGTATGGCTGGCGGCCGTCCGGCATGGGCCGTGGAGGCAGCGAAGGGCGGCGGCGTTCTCAAGGTCGCCGCTCCCGCCAATCCCTCCTCGCTCGATCCTGCCACTGGCGGCTCGGGCGCCGATCACACCATATTGTGGACACTATATGACACGCTGGTCGAGTGGGATTACGCGACGTTGAAGCCCAAACCGGGCCTCGCGCGTTGGTCTTATCCAGATGCGAAAACCATGGTGCTTGACATCACGGAGGGTGTGATGTTCCACGATGGCACCGCGCTCGATGCGGCGGCCGTCAAGTTCAATCTCGATCGCAACCGGGAGGATGCGCGCTCCAACGTCAAGGCGGATCTGACGAGCATTGCAGCGATCGACATCACCGGGCCGCAGCAGGTGACACTGCACCTGAAAAATCCCGACACTGCGCTGCCGGCGATCCTCTCCGATCGCGCCGGCATGATGGCGTCTCCGACCAATCTGCGGGCGCTCGGCACCGAGACCAATCGTCGGCCCGTTGGCGCCGGCCCGTGGAAATTCGTGAGTTGGGCCGATAATGAGAGCGTCGTCGTCACCCGTAACGATCACTACTGGCGCCCTCGACGGCCTTATCTCGACGGCATCGAATTCGCGATCATCCCGGAGGCCGCGACGGCGCTGCGTTCGGTGATCGCCGGCGAAAAACAAATGGCATTTTCGCTGCCGGCGCGGCTCAAGCCGATCATCGACCGCGCGCGACAGTTGCAAATCATCGCGACACCGACGCTCTACTGCATCCAGCTCTATTTCAACTATGCCAGACCACCCCTGAGCAATGTCAAAATTCGCCAGGCAATCAATTTCGCGATCGACCGTGCGGCGTTCGTGAAAGCAACCATGGGCGGCCTCGGCGAAGTTGCCACCATGACATTGCCGAGTTCGCATTGGGCCTATGACAAATCGGTATCGACGCTCTATCCGCATGATCCGGCCAAGGCACGCGACCTGCTCGATGCCGCCGGATTCAAGAACGGTATCGATATAAGCATCGGCAGCTATAACGACCAGGATTCCGTGCAACGGAGCGAGGTGCTACAGGCGGCGCTCGGGGAGGCCGGAATCCGCTTGAAATTTACCCGCGGCACGATCGCCGAAATCAGTGCCCAGTTTTTTGGCGCTGAAAAGAAGTTCGACATGCTGCTCTCGGCTTGGACCGGCCGCCCAGACCCGAGCATGACCTACGCCCTTGGGTTCGATCAGGGAGCTTATTACAATGCAGGACGTGAATGCGCGCCCGAACTCTCACAGCTCATACAGCAAAGCCGCGAAAGCGAGGATCTTGCGACGCGCGCAGCCGTGTTCGCGAAGATTCAGCGCTTCGTGATGGAAAACGCTCTCTCCGCACCGATCGCCTTCCAATACGAACTCGATGCGCTCGCGGCGATGGTTCGAGGCTACACGCCCGATCTTCTCGGCAAGCCGAAATTCGAAAATGTGTCGTTCGCCTGAGCCGGGTGTAGCGAGATAAGGATGTCATCTCACCGGAAATCGCTCATCGTCGTGCGGCGATTGCTTCAGGCCGGGCCGGTGATCGTGCTTGCGACGTTGATCGTGTTTGCATTGCTCAAGCTGGTGCCGGGAGATGTCGCGGTGACACTTGCCGGCGACAATGCTTCGGATGCACGGATCGCGGAGATCCGCCATCTCTACGGGCTCGACCGGCCGTTCATCGTACAATATGCCGCCTGGTTATGGAGAGCCGCACATGGCGATCTTTCCGCCTCGTTGATTTCGCGCGAGCCGGTGCTGATCTCGATTCTACGTTGTTTTCCGCATACATTGCTGATTGTGGCGCTTGCCTTGGCGATGGCAATCACGGTTGGTATCCCGCTCGGTGTTGCCGCTGCCGCGCGCGCCGGCGCCAGGATCGACGGCGCGGTCATGACGGTCGCCTCGCTTGGTGTCGCGGTGCCGAATTTTTGGCTCGGTATGTTGCTCGTGACATTGTTCGCGCTCGATCTCAACTGGCTTCCGGCAACCGGTGCGGTTGCACTCGGGGAAAGCGTGCGCGGTGCGTTCATTCATGCGTTTCTGCCGGCATGCGCGCTCGCGGCCGGCGGTATCGCCGAGGTCACGCGCCAGCTCCGCGCGTCGCTGGTCGAGATATTATCCTCGCCGCAGGTGCGAACCCTACATATGAAGGGGCTGTCGCCAGCAAAAATCATGTGGCGACATGGCCTCAAAAATGTCAGTGTCAACCTGCTCACCGTGATCGGCTTGTTGTTCAACCGCATGCTCGCCGCAACCGTCGTCGTCGAGGCGGTCTTCGCAATTCCTGGCATGGGCAGCCTCATCGTCAACGCCGCGATCCATCGCGACTTTCCGGTGGTGCAAGGCGTCGTGTTCGCGATGGTCATGGTGGTCGTTCTGCTCAATCTGGCGACCGATATCCTCTATACCGTTCTCGATCCAAGAATCGCCTGAGATGGAGGGCGCGATATTCATCGTCGAGCGGCGAGGGGATGTTCTTTGGGTCTTCATGCGCTGGGCCAGGCGTGACCTTCGCGGTGCGCTCAGCCTCTCTTTTCTCCTCGCGCTGGTGGCGCTCGCGGCATCGGCATCATGGGTCACGCCCTATTCTCCGACGGCCCAGGATCTCAATGCCATGATGGCGCCGATCTCCTCGCGACATTGGCTCGGCACCGACGATCTCGGTCGTGATACGTTGAGCCGCCTGATCGCTGGCGGCGGCGCCTCGCTCTATGCGAGTTTCCTTGCTGTCTTCATTGCAATCGCGATCGGCGTTCCGGTCGGGCTCGTTGCCGGCTATATCGGCGGGTGGATCGATGAAGTCATCAGCCGTGTCATCGATAGTTTCCTGTCTTTTCCTGCGATCGTCCTTGCGATAGCGGTAACCGGCGCACTCGGCATCGGCCTCACCAACGGCATGATATCGGTCGGCATCGTATTCGCGCCTCAGCTCGCGCGGCTCGTACGCGCACGAACATTGGTGGTGAGGCGCGAACTCTACGTCGACAGCGCGCGCTGCCTTGGCGCCACGACCATCCATATTCTCCGGCGCCACATCCTGCCGAACGCCATCCAGCCGGTAATCGTTCAGGTGACACTCCTCCTCGCGGCGGCGCTGCTCGCGGAGGCCAGTCTTAGTTTTCTCGGCCTCGGCATTCAGCCACCGGAGGCGAGCTGGGGGGCGATGCTCGCGCGTGCTTATCAGAACATGGAACTGGATCCGACGCAGATGTACCCACCCGGCTTAGCGATATTGCTTACGGCGCTTGCCTTCAACACGCTCGGCGAGTCGCTACGCATCACGCTCGATCCGACCAGCACGACATGGAGATAGAGATGAAAACACCTGTGGGCGTCGTCGCGCAGAGCGTCGCCAAGGACGACATCGATCTCGAACAGCGCTATCTCGACATCCTTCGTGCGTTGTGGCGCAAAGCCTGGCCGAACGGAATTCCGCGCGAGCCGCAATATCCGCATGGCGAACAGCCGCTCAGCGAATATGTGCGCATCTGGGCAAAACTTCAGCCGGAGCGCCCGGCGGTCATCTTCTATGATCATGTACTCAGCTATCGGGAATATGATCGCCAAAGCGATCGTATGGCCGCTCTCTTGGCCGCGAAAGGGATAAAAAAAGGCGATCGGGTCGCGGTATTCATGCCGAACTGTCCACAATTCCACATCGCCTTTCTCGGCATCCTCAAGTGCTGCGCGGTGTATGTGCCGGTCTCGCCATTGTCGCGCGCCTTCGAACTCGAATACCAACTGATCGATAGCGGTGCGGAGGTCATCATCGTGCTCGATCAATTAGTGGAAATCGTCGATACGGTTAAGGAGAAAACATGTCTCCGGGAAATCATTGTCACCAGTTTTGCCGACGTGATCCCGGCCAATTCGACCATACCGGTGCCGGATTCGCTTCGCGCGCCGGCAATCGATGTTCCGGGCGCGACCAGTCTCTTGCCGGCCTTGGCTGCGCTTGGCGATGTTGTACCGTTTTCACCAGCCAATCTCGATGATATCGCCGCTCTCAATTACACCGGCGGCACGACAGGGATGCCGAAAGGCTGCGTCCATACTCAACGCGATATGATCTATACAGCGGCCGCCAATTATGGCATTTCGATCGATATCGACGAGAAAAGCGTGTTCTTGTCGTTCTTCCCGGAATTTTGGATCGCCGGCGAAAATTTCGGCCTCCTTTTCCCGCTCTTCGCCGGCGCTACTCTCGTCTTGCTGGCACGCTGGGATCCACTCGCCGTGCTATCGGCGATCGCAAAATACCGGGTCACGATCACCGCGATGCCGGTCGATGGCGCTGTCGAGATGATGGACCATCCGCGTTTCGCCGAATTCGATCTGTCGACGCTCCGGCAGGTGCGCGTGGTCTCCTTCGTCAAAAAGCTCAATGTCGATTACCGGCGGCGCTGGCATAGGCTCACCGGCACGCTCCTTGCCGAGAGCGCCTGGGGCATGACCGAGACCCACACATCGAACACCTTTACCACCGGTTTTCAGGACGATGATTTCGATCTCAAATCGCAACCCATCTTCGTCGGCTTGCCGGTTCCCAGCACGGAATTCAAAATCACCGATTTCGAGACCGGCGCGCTGGTGCCGATCGATGGTGAGGGAGAGATTCGTGTCCGCACGCCGGCATTACTCAAAAGCTACTGGAACAAGCCGGAGGCGAGCGAGATCGCGCTTGACGATGGATGGCTGCATACCGGCGATATCGGGCGGATCGATGCCGACGGGTTCATCCATTTTCTCGGCCGTCGCAAGGAGATGCTGAAGGTCAAGGGCATGAGCGTGTTTCCGCCCGAAATCGAAGC
>JAKAQU010000025.1:0-3246 GCA_021819535.1 Pseudomonadota bacterium
TGCGCGAGATCGTCGCGAAGCGAAGTCCAATCGACCGCCTGGAGATCAGGATCGCCGCCGCCGCGAAAATCGGCGACCATTTCCGGGAGCCAGTTGAATCGCACCTCGGTCCCGACGAGGAGCAGACCGGCAAGCACCAGCGCCGCCGAACACGCGAGCCAGACCCTGACCCATCGCTCGCCCGCCGCGATCCGTCTCGCAACCGCCTCGCCCAGCAGCGGCAGCAGGAAAAGATAGCCCGGCGCCGCCCAGTGGAACAAAATCTTCTGCCGCGCCCAGAGTGCGATGAGCGCGAAGGCGATCACCGGCGGAGCGGCGAGCGAGACCAGCATCCAACGCCGCCATGCGTGCGGCCCGGCGGCAACCGCGCGGCCGGCGACGATCATCAGCGGGAGCCAAATCCAGGGCAAAAGAAACAAGGCCTCGCCGCCGAGGACGAGCAGCGGCGCCCAGGGATGCCATTCGCCGCCGAGCGCCCGCCCGCCCTGAAACGCGAAGGAGGCAAACCCGTGGGCTGCGTTCCAGATCAGGACCGGGCTGAACGTGAGAGCGGCGAGGCCGAGCGCGGCATAGGCCGGCCAGCGTCCGAGCGCCGCCCGCCCCGCGCGCGTCGTGACGAGAAAGAAGGCAGCGCCGGCGAGGGTGAGCACGGCGGAATATTTGGCATCGAGCGCAAGCCCGGCGGCCAGTCCGCTCGCCAGCCACCAGCGCGCCCGCCCCCCCTCGATCGCGCGCAGAAAGGCAAGACTTGCCGCCAGCAGCGCGCAATCGAGCGGGCCATCCGGCAATACCCAGCCGCCGGTCGAGACGCCAAAAACCGGGGCGAGGTTGAACAGCACCGCCGCCCAGAACCCCGCCCGCGCATCGAACAGGCGGGTGGTGAGGCGGAATAAAAGCCAGGTCGAGACGGCGAACAGCAGAATGAAGGGAAGACGGAGCAGAACCGGGCTCGCGCCGGCGCCGAAAATCTGCTCGCCCCCCCAGGCGAGCCACCAGGCGAGCGGCGGATGATCGAAATAGCCCACCCGCCACGCCCGTCCGGCGGCGACCATATAGCTTTCATCGACCCCGAGCCCGAGCGCCCAGGCGAGCGCGAGACGAAGAACGAGGGTGCCGAGAATGAGCGCGCCGACCGCCGACCCAGGGGAGAGTGCCGCGCGCAACGGCGCTGCCCGCCAGCGGGCGGCCGCCCCCAACTCCGCGCCGCTCATGCCATGATCCTTGCAACCATCCCCGTTGCCGGAGGGATGCGCCAAAGCGATGGCGCCCGTCAAGCGGCCATGGCCAGACCAGCGCCGCCGGCGCGGACGATCAGCTTCCGTTCCGTATCGCCGGCCAGTGGATGATATGGCCGGCCGGGACCAGGGCGGAAAGCCTCCCGATCGCCGATGCGACCGCGGGCGGGTCGGCGAAAAATTCGACGACCTCGGGCAGATCGACGGTGAGGCGCAACAGATCGGCGGCATGCACCTCGCCGCTCGCGCCAAACCCGGCAATGCCGCGAAAGACGACGACGCCGGGAAGCTTCAGTTCATCATGCAGAAGCGCGAGTATTTCCTTGAGGAGCGAGCGCCGCTTGCCGTGATCCTTCTCGCTGATATAGGCGCGCGCGACCCATACTTCGCCATCCATGGCCAATCCCCTTACAGGTTTCTTGCGATATAGACGCCGAGAAAGGCACCGAGAAAGCCGAGACCGACGGAAAGCAGAACATAGAGCGCCATGCGCAGCATTTCGCCGCGCTCGACGAGCTGGAACGCCTCCATCTCGAAGGTCGAGAAGGTGGTGAAGCCGCCGAGCACGCCGGTCAGGATGCCGGTGCGCCATTCGGGGGCGATGGTCACGCGCTCAAGCGTCGCAATGAACAGAAAACCCATCAGGAAACTGCCGATCAGATTGATGCTCAGCGTCGCATAGGGAAATTCCGTGCCCCATGCGCCCTGGATCACCACCGTCATCACATAGCGCGCCCAGCAGCCGAACGTGCCACCGATCGCAATCGCAACGTAAGTCCACGGGCTTCCAACCATTCTTCCCTCGTTTCCGGCCCCTGTCTTATTTCCGGCCCTTCTCTCATTTCAGGGTCAACGCGTCATCCGGCCGATCGTCGAGACCAGTTCCTCGACCTTGCGCCGCTGCTCGGCAACCCCACCGGAGGCGAAAGCGTCGGCGACGCAATGCTCGACATGGTCCAGCAAGATAGATCTGTTCCTCGACCTTGTGCAGCGCCGCACGCACGGCCGCGATCTGCGTCAGCACATCGACGCAATAGCGATCCGCCGCCACCATCCGCTGCAAGCCGCTGATTTGGCCTGCGATGCGGGAAAGCCGTGCCTGCACCGCGATCTTGGTGTCCTCGTGCATGATGCTCCTCTTTGCGATACCGGTATCAGGTATGATAGCGGCGCACCATGGCGGGCCGCAAGGCCGCCGCCGCCGGCGGCTTGTCGCGCTTGCGCGGCTCCGGCATCCTCGTGATCGGCAGCCATCATCGGCCGCGCGGCACGGGAATCTGCGTGATGAAATACCAATTTTCCATCGTCGCCTGCGCCCGCTGGGAGACGAAAAACATCCTCGAATGGATCGCCTATCATCGCTCCATCGGCTTCGATCACATCTACCTCTATTGCAACGACGACGACCCGACCGAGCTTTATGAGTGCCTGATGCCGCTTCTCGCCGCGCCAATGCCGTTCATTGGCTTCGTCCATTATCCATTCCAGGGATTTCAAGCGGCGATGTACAAGCATTTTCTGAAAACCCATGCGGCCGAGACCGAATGGTTCATGTTTCTCGATATCGACGAATTTCTCGTCCTGAAAAACCACGACAATATCTCATCTTTCATGAAACCCTACGACGAGATCTGCGATGCCCTCTATTTCAACTGGATTTTTTTCGGCAATAGCGGCTTCGTGGAACGGCCGGAGGGAAGCGTCCTCTTGCAATACACAAAGCGCGATCGCTGGGTAAATCACTTCACCAAGACCCTCTCCCGGCGCGCGAGCCTCGATATCGATGCGATCATCGCCAAGGGGGAAGCCGGATTCTGGCATGATTGGGGCACGATCGCGGGCGCCGAGCTTCGCCGCATCAACGTGCTCGGCGATCCGATCGGCGATTACTACGGCGATTTCCCCGAGAAAGCCCGCGCCTATCTCGATGCCGGCGATCGCCAGGCCCGCATCATCGCAACCGCCGCGATCCATCACTTCGCGTTTCGTTCGGAAAAAGACAAGATCGGAA
>JAKAQU010000025.1:3256-15038 GCA_021819535.1 Pseudomonadota bacterium
TCCGATCTAGACATCGCGCGACGGCTCGCCCGCGGCGTCGGTGGCGATTTTCATGGCCAGCTCGCGTTCCAGAAAGTGGTCGAGGAGGGTTATCTTCGCGAGTTCCTGGAGAATTTCAGCGCGGTCGAGGATTTCTATCTCCGCGATTACTGGCGCCGGCAATGCGCTGGCGGCTGGCGGGCGAGCCTCGTCCCACGCCCGCCCGGGCGGAACCTCGCGCGCGGCAGACCGGCAACACAAAGCTCCGTCTCCCCCTGGTCAGGGGCGAAGACGCCGGAAGAAGACGCGGCCCGCCTCGTCAGCGGGCAATTTTCCGGCCGCCACAACAACCATACCGGCCTCGACGATCCGCCCTGGTGGCAGGTCGATCTGCAAGCAGCGGCCGAGATCAGCCAAATCCGCATCTATAACCGCCTCGATCCCGACCCCGGCATCATGGCGCGCATGGCCCGGCTCCTGATCATGACCTCGCCCGACGGCACGGCCTGGCGGCTGGTCTATGAGCGCAAGGAGGAGAGCCCTTTCGGCGGCCTCGACGGCACGCCGCTCATCGTGACGCTCCCTCGGCCCACGGCGGCGCGCTATGTCCGGATCTCGGGCCTGGGATGCGGCTATTTGCATTTCGATCAGGTGGAAATCTACGAGAGGACTTCCGGCGTGTCATGAAAAGACGCCGGCACCCTCCGCTCGCAAGGGGAAGGAGGGGAGAGTGCGCTGGCCTTCGTCGCCCCACGATCCCTAAGGACGGGCCGCCCCCTGGGTCTCGACATAGAGACTATAGACCGACGTGCTCGCGCAAATGAACAGCCGGTTGCGCTTGGCGCCGCCGAAGGTGAGGTTGGCGGCGGATTCGGGGAGGTGGATTTTACCGATCAGATCGCCGGTCGGCGCGTAGCAGCGCACGCCATGCTCGCTTGGCGCCGCCCAACCCATGCTGCACCAGACATTGCCGTCGATATCCGTGCGGAGGCCGTCGGTGAAGCCGGGCGCGAAATCCTCGGCAAAAATTTTCCCCCGCCGCAATTTGCCGGAAGCAATATCGACATCGAAGACGCGGATATGCGCGGGCCCCCCATCGGTCGCGCCGCTATCGACGATGTAGAGGCGTTTTTCGTCGGGCGAGAGGGCGAGCCCGTTCGGCTGCACGAAATCATCGGCGACCACTTTCGCCTTTCCCGTTGCCGGGTCGAGGCGATAGACGTTGTGCGGCAGTTCGTCCTCGCCCTTGTTGCCCTCGTAATGGCCCTTGATGCCGTAATTGGGATCGGTGAACCAGATCGCGCCGTCGGAGGCGACGATGACGTCGTTCGGGGAATTGAGCCGCTTGCCCTCGAAACGGTCGATGAGAACGGTGACCGTGCCGTCATGCTCGGTCCGCGTCACGCGCCGCGTGCCGTGCTCGCAGGAGATCAGCCTGCCCTCGCGATCGACGGTATTGCCGTTGGCATTGTTCGAGGGCGCGCGAAAGACGCTGACATTGCCATCATCTTCGAGCCAGCGGAGCTGGCGGTTATTCGGAATGTCGCTCCAGATCAGATAGCGCCCGCCGCGAAAATAGGCCGGCCCCTCGGCCCAGCGGCAGCCGGTCGCGATGCGCTCGATATAGCCGTTGCCGATGAGGGCGGAAAAGCGTCGGTCGAGTTTTTCGACGCGGGGGTCGGGATAAAGCCAATCCGCGAGCGGGCCGAGTGGCGCGAAGCCGCGTGTGTCGATCATTTTTTTCCTTTTTCCTCCCCTTCTTTCGCGACCACCACCGGAATCGGCGGGCACGCCTTCACTTTATCCCACCGCGCGAAGCGAGGGAATTCTCCCCGCCTCCCCGCCATGATCGTTTGTCCTGGGCCGTGCCGTAGGCGCGGCCCGACGAATAAAAGTTCTTTTTTTCAAAAAAGAACTCTTTTCTATTCCTCCCATTCCCGCGCCATCGTCAACGCGTCGTCGCCATCCGCGTAGTATCGCCGCCGTCGGCCGGTTTCGCGAAAACCGGCGGCGGTATAGAGCGCCCGCGCCGCTGCATTGCCGGCCGCGACTTCGAGGAACAGAATTCGCGCCCCCCTGGCCCTCGCCGCATCGCTCGCGGCTTCGAGCAGGGCGCGCCCGAGGCCGCGCCGCCGGCGCGCGGGGATGACCGCGAAGGTCAGGATTTCGGCCTCATCGGCGATGACGCGAGCGAGGATCATGCCGCCTTCCGCGGTGATCAGCGCGAAGGTGCCAGGGAGGCTGAACTGTGCCGCGATCGCCGCGTCGTCCCAGCGCTCGCACGGCGGAAAGCTCATCGCGTGGATCGTGGCCAGGGGTTGGGCATGGAGGATGGTTGCAGGCGTGATCAGGAAGGGCGCGTTCATGCCGGTGGCGGGCGGGTGGCGGATGCGATCGCGGCGGGTGGCGTTGCGTAGACCGGCTGCGCGGGATGGGGCGGAAATCCGGCGCGGGCGCGGCGCCACGCGGCCCGTGCGACGAGCCGTGCCTCGGGTTCGCGGAGGCCGGAGCGGCGGATGGCGAGGCCGCGGGCGGCGAGAATGGCCGCGACCTCGGCCTCGGCGTCTCCGGCGAGGGTGAGTGGTAATGCGGGCGTCGGCAGGTTTTCGGGCGCGTAGACGCCGCCGTTTCCGTCCAGCCCCTGCACAAAGACGCCGCCCAACCGGTTGGTGAGCGCGACCCAGAACGTGCCACGCATGGCGTCGGCCGGCGCCGCCTCGGCGAGGGTTTCGGCGAGTGTCACCCCGGCGATGGCGGCCTTGGCGCCGAGCGCGAAGCCCTGCGCCAGGGCAATGGCGGCGCGGAGCCCGGTGAAGCCGCCAGGCCCGGTCATGACCGCAACGAGATCGATCGGCGCCTTGGTTTCCGCCAAGATATCGGCGAGCAGGCGGGCGAGTGCGGCACTCTGCCCGCGCGCCGCGATGATGCTGCGCTCGGCGCGGAGGACGCCGTCCTCGATCACCGCGACCGAACAGCGGGCGAACGCGGCGTCGAGGCCGAGTATGCGCATCCTCTCTCTCAGCGTGGGCTCAGCACCATGACCATCTGGCGGTTTTCGAGGCGCGGCATCTGTTCGACCTTGGTCGCGGCATCCATATCGGCGCGGATGCGCTCGAGCACTTTGACGCCGATTTCCTGATGCGCCATTTCGCGCCCACGAAACCGCAGCGTGACTTTCACCTTGTCACCTTCCTCGATGAAGGATTTCATGGCGCGCAGCTTCACCTGGTAATCGTTCTCGTCGATATTGGGGCGAACTTTGACCTCTTTGATTTCTATGACTTTTTGTTTTTTCTTCGCTTCGTTTTTCTTCTTCTGAATTTCGTATTTGTATTTGCCGTAGTCGAGAATTTTCACCACCGGCGGATCGGCGTTAGGGCTGATTTCCAGAAGATCGAGCCCGACGGCATAGGCTTTGGCCTGCGCCTCGCGCGCGCTCATCACGCCGGCCATTTCACCATTCTCGTCGATCAGGCGGACTTGGGGATTGCGGATCTCCTCGTTCACGCGGGGGCCGTCGCGCGTCGGCGCGGCAGGCAGGGGCGGTCTGGCGATGGGTCACTCTCCTCTTGCGGTGACAGGGATGTCGGGTGCCGAGTTTTGCCCAACCCGGCGGCCGCGATCAAGCTTTACCATAGGGGTCATCGGTTGACGACGATTGAAGATCGGGCGCACCATTCGGTGAGAGCTAGGCGCCGTAAGCGGGAAGCCCTCTGCGGGGTATTGCTCTTGCCGTCCAGACCAATCCGGAGACTTCCCGATGCAGGGAGCGGACGGCGCCAAAATTGAGCACGCGCACATGCCCGCACTCCTCTGGAATCGGAGGTTCCCTTATGTACTGAGAGTTATAAGCGGGAGCATGCGCGTGGATGAGCAACATCTCAGCGAGTGAGATTTGTCTGTACCACTCTTCGGCTTTAGGGGGCGTTTCGCCTATCAAACGGCCAACATAATATTCGACTCTTTCAGGGTCATTTTCTGAGCCGGTTCCCCACTCGTGGGTAGGAATTCTCTCGGCGAAGTTAGTGCATGTTTGCCCGATATAGACCAGACACCGCCCGTAAACAGGATGATGCGCATATACTTGATACAGGCCCTTGTCGGTTGGCCCATTCATAGTATTAATCTGGGCGAGCGAGTATGGTCCCGTCCACTGGATGCAAATTAAGATTTCTGGCACGAAACCCCCCCATGATTGACTAATTGGCCCAACAGCCGCGAACCGTCAAATTTGACTCGCTAACAGATCGGGTGGCGTCGCCTCGCGCGCAAGCCTCTCGACCGCCGCCTCAAGCGCCAGCACCTCCTGCGCCGCGCCGCCGAGCCGGCGGAGTGCGACCGTCTCCTCCTCTGCTTCGCGCCTGCCGACGACGAGGAGCACCGGGACATGGGCGAGGCTGTGGGCGCGCACCTTGGCGTTGATTTTTTCGTTGCGGAGATCGGTCTCGGCGACGATCCCGGCGGCACGGAGGCGCGCGGCAACCTGCTCGGCATAGGCGTCGGCGTCCGAGACGATGGTCGCGACCACCGCCTGCACGGGCGCGAGCCAGAGCGGGAAACGCCCGGCATGGTGCTCGATCAGGATGCCGAGAAAACGCTCGAAACTGCCGAGGATCGCGCGATGCAGCATCACCGGGCGATGGCGGGCGCCGTCTTCGCCGACATATTCGGCATCCAGCCGCTCGGGCAGGACGAAATCGACCTGGAGCGTGCCGCATTGCCAGTCGCGCCCGATCGCATCGCGCAGCACGAATTCGAGCTTCGGGCCGTAAAACGCCCCCTCGCCGGGGTTCAGCGTGTAGGAAACACCGGCGGTCGCGCACGCCTCGCGGAGCGCCTCTTCGGCGCGGTCCCAGACCGCATCCGAGCCGGCGCGGATGGCCGGGCGGTCGGAGAATTTCACCCGGAAATCGGGAAAGCCGAAATCGCGATAGATGGCGGCGAGCAGTTTGACGAAACGGACGGTCTCCGATGCGATCTGGTGTTCTTCGCAGAAGATATGCGCATCATCCTGGGTGAAGGCGCGCACCCGCATGATGCCATGCAGCGCGCCCGATGGCTCATAGCGGTGGCAGGCCCCGAATTCCGCCATCCTGAGCGGCAATTCGCGGTAGCTCCGCACACCTTGGCGGAAAATCTGCACGTGGCACGGGCAGTTCATCGGCTTCAGCGCGAGCGTCTTGTCCTCTTCCTCGACGGTTGCGATGAACATGTGCTCGCGGAATTTTTCCCAATGCCCGGACGCCTCCCAGAGCGCGCGATCGACGAGCTGCGGCGTGCGCACCTCCTGATAGCCATTGGCGTCGAGCCTGCGGCGCATATAGGCCTCGACGCGGCGATAGAGCGCCCAGCCCTTCGGGTGCCAGAAGACGCTGCCGACCGCCTCTTCCTGGATATGGAAAAGATCCATCTCGCGGCCGAGCCGGCGATGGTCGCGCCGCTCGGCCTCCGCGAGCTGGGTGAGATAGGCGTCGAGTTCCTTTTTGTCGCGCCAAGCGGTGCCGTAAATCCGGCTCAGCATGGCGTTGCGGTGATCACCCCGCCAATAGGCGCCGGCGACCTTCATCAGCTTGAACGCATCGCCGACATCGCCGGTTCCCCGCATATGCGGGCCGCGGCAGAGATCGACCCACTCGCCCTGACGATAGAGCGTGATGGTCTCGCCAGCCGGGAGATCGCGGATGATTTCGGCCTTGTAGCTCTCGCCCCGCTCGGCAAAGAAACGAATCGCCGCCTCGCGCTCCCACACCTCGCGCACGAAGGGCGCGTTGCGCGCGATGATTTCGCGCATTTTGGCCTCGATCGCCGGAAAATCCTCGGGCGTGAAAGGCTCGGGGCGGGCGAAATCGTAATAGAACCCGTTATCGATCGCGGGCCCGATCGTCACCTCTGTCTCGGGATAGAGCGACTGCACCGCTTCCGCGAGGACATGGGCGGCGTCATGGCGGATCAGGGTCAGCGCCGCCTCGTCGCGCCTTGTGACGAAGCGGATGGCGGCGTCGTGTTCGAGCGGGCGCGAGAGATCGCGCATCTCGCCATCGACGACGATCGCGAGTGCCGCGCGCGCGAGCCCGGGGCCGATGGCGGCGGCGAGTTCAGCCCCGCTCGGCGCATGATCCATGCTTCGCACCGAACCGTCGGGAAGGGTGAAGGCGGGCATATGGAATCCTTGCTCGTTTTCGCGAGAAATCTATGGCGTCAGGGAAGTGCCGCGGCAACCCTCGCCGGCGGCAGATCGGCGAGATCGGCGCTCGTGAAAATTACCGGCCAGCCGCCATCGGGATAGCGCGGCGCGGTGATCGCGGGGTCGCTCGCGGCCGAAAACAGCACGATCGCCCGGCGGCCGAGAAGGGTTGCGAGATGCATCGGCCCGGTATCGTTGCCGATCACGATCTCCGCGCCGGCGAGGATGGGGCCGAGCGCGCATAGCGTGGTCCGCCCGGCAAGGTCGATCGCGGCGGGCGCGCGCGCGCGGATCGCGCTGGCCAAGGGCCCCTCCTGCCCGCTTCCGATCACCACCGGCGTCATGCCGCGCACGGCGAGCAGGGCGGCGAGTTCGCCAAAACGCTCAGCCGGCCAGCGTTTTTCCGGCCGATGCGGTGCAGCCCCAGGAACGAGCACGGCATAGCGCGAAGGGAGCGGCACCGGCGTCACCCCGGCGCTGAGCCAGGCGAGATCGGGCGGCGGAAATTCGTGGATTCCAGCCATCGCCAACTGCTCGCGCTGGCGCTCGCCGGTATGCATGAAATCGCGCCGCGGATTGGCGTGCGGCAGCGCGCAGCCGGGCGCGATCCCCGACCAACGCGGCCGGCCCGCCAGGCGGAAATAGCGCGAGGACCGCGCCGAGGTCTGCAGATCATAGACGAGATCGAAGCCGCGCAAGCGCCGGCGAAGCGCGAGGATGCCGCCGATCTGCCACCATGCCGGGCGCGGATCGAGGGCGATCGCATCGAACCAGGGGCTGGATGCGGCGAGCGGTGCAAACGGCGCGGTCGTGAGAAGGGTCACGTGCGCGCCGGCATGATGGGCGCGGATCGCGGCAAACGGCGCGAAACTCTGGATGAAATCGCCGAGCGCACCGAGGCGGATGACGAGGATCCGGCTCATCGCAGCAATTCGGCATAGACGGCAAGCGTTGCCGCCTGCATCGCCGCGGTGGTGTAGCGGGCGAGAACCGCCTCCCGCGCGCGCGCGCCATGGGCCGCGCGTTCCTCGGGCGTCAGCGCCAAGACGCGCGCCAGCGCCGCCGCCAGCGCCGCCGCGTCATTGGGCGGAACCCGCCAGCCGGTCTCGCCCTCGCGGATGGTCTCGGCCGCGCCGCCGTGATCGGCGGCGATCACCGGGCGCGCCATCGCCTGCGCCTCGATCACGGTGCGGCCAAAGGCTTCCGGGCGGGTGGAGGGATTGACGACGATATCGGCAAGCGCGTAGGCGGCGGGCATGTCGGCGCAATCGCCGGCAAAGCGGACCCGTGCCGAGAGGCCGCAGCGTTCGGCCTCGCGGCCAAGCGTGCGCGCGAGACGGGATGCGGGATCGCCGCCCGCGAAGACCAGAACCGGGTCGGGGGAGCCGAGCCGCGCCAGTGCCGCGATCGCGACCGCATGCCCCTTCCAGGGGCTGAGCCGCCCCGGGAGCAGAATGACCGGCCTTCCCTCGCCGATCGCCCATGCCTCGGCCAGGGCTTTTCGGCGCGCGGCGTGCGGCGCCTGATCGAAGATCCGTGGATCGAAGATCCCGGGGTCGACGCCGCGCGGGATGACGCGAAGCCGCCAGGGCTCGATCGGATAACGGTCGAGGATGCGGGCGGCGATGAAGTCGCTGATCGCGATCACCCGCTCGCCGCGCGCCATGACGCTGTTATAGGCGCGCTTGCCGGGGAAATTCTCGGCATAGGCGCCGTGATAGGTGGTGACGAACCGGGTCGCGGCGCGGCGCGCGGCAAGCCATGCCGACCAGGCCGGGGCGCGTGAGCGGGCATGGATCAGGGCGATGCGCTCGGAAGCGGCGATCTCGGTGAGGCGGGCGGCGTTGCGCCAGATGGCGATCGGCGATTTGGTCGCGAGCGGCAGGGTGATGTGATGGCCTCCGGCGGCCTCGATCGCGCCGACCAGCCGCCCGCCGGCGGAGGCGACGAGCGAGACCCCCCCCGCCTTGACGATCGCCGTGGCCATCTCAAGCGTCCCTCGCTCGACGCCGCCGGTATTGAGTGCCGGCAGCACTTGGAGGATGGCAACGCCGGCCGGGATCGGCGGAAACGGCCGGGTGATCATCCGTCGGGCCGGAAGACGCAGCGTTCGCCGAGAGCATCGCGGCAAATGGCGACGCTGACCAGGGCGGGAAATTCCGCCGCCAATTCCCGCCAGACGAAGAGGGCGAGCCGCTCCAGCGTCGCCGGCGCGAGGCCGGGAATTTCGTCGAGAAAACGATGATCGAGAAGCTCGCGCACCCGCGCGAGGGCTGCGGAAAACAGGCCGAGATCGATCAGCATGCCGCCGGCCCCGAGTTCGGCGCCGCCGATCGTCACCTCGGCGCGGTAGGAATGGCCGTGGATGCGCCGGCTGGCCTCGGTCTCGATCGCGCGTTCGAGCGTATGCGCCGCCTCGAACGAAAATGCCTTGGTGAGCGTGAACATCAGGGGATGCCAATGAATTTATGCGTCTGCAGGGAAAGCCGCCAAAGCGGATGCGCCTTGACATAGGCGACCGCCGCTTCGGTATGGCGGGCGCGGTCGGGCCCGTCCATGGGTTGCAAAAGAAAATGGCGGAACGCGAGGCCGGCAAAACGCTCGGGCAGGGCCTCGGGCTGGGGATAGACCAGTTTCAGCTCATCGCCGCGATCGAGAAGGAGGGGGGCTCCGGCCTTGGGGCTGACACAAATCCAGTCGATCCCGGCGGGTGCGGCAAGCGTGCCGTTGGTCTCGATGGCGATGGTGAAATTTTCCGCATGCAAGGCGGCGATCAGCGCGGGATCGACCTGGAGCAGCGGCTCGCCACCGGTCAGCACGACGAAGCGCCCATCCTGCCCCGCGCCCTCCCCGCCCGCGCGCCAGCAGGCGGAAATGGCGCCGGCGAGCGCGTCCGCACCCGGGAATACGCCGCCGCCCGCGCCATCGGTGCCAACGAAATCGGTATCGCAGAACCGGCAGGTGGCGCCGGCGCGGTCCTGCTCACGGCCCGACCAGAGATTGCAGCCGGCAAAGCGGCAAAACACCGCCGCCCGTCCGACATGGTGGCCTTCCCCCTGCAGGGTGAGAAACATCTCCTTGACCGCGTAACGCGATGATCCCCGATCTTCCGCCATGACGCCGCCTCATAGCGGCAGCCGCCCGCCCCGTCACTCCCTCGCGAGCAGGTGGCAATAGGGGCCGTGCCCCGTTTCTTACCCCCGCGCCGCGCGGCGGCGGGTGGGCGCAGGGACGGGAAGGGGCGCGGTTTCCTCGGGCGGGGTCAGAGCTTCGAGGAGGGCCGCGCGAAGCTGCGCGAGTTTCTGCTCGTTCTCGATCTTCAGGCCGAAGACGTCCTTGACATAAAACACATCCACCGCCCGCACCCCATAGGTGGTGATGTGCGCGGACGCGATCTGCAGGCCGAGCGCGCTGATCCGCGAGGTGACGTCATGCAGAAGCCCGGGCCGGTCGCGGCCATTGACCTCGAGCACGGTATGGGTGCTGGACGCGTGATTATCGATCACCACACGCGGCGGCACATGGATCGCGCGCATCCGGCTGCCGATCAGGCCGCGCGAGAGCTTGCGGATTTCGGCCGCGAGACGGAGCCGCCCAGAGAGCGTCTGCTCGATCAGGACGGCAAGCCGGGCGATGCGGTGCGGCGCATCGAACGCGCCGCCATTGGTGTCCTGGATCCAGAACACGTCGAGCGCCATGCCGTTGGTCATGGTGTGGATGCGGGCATCGACGATCGAGGCGCCGGCGACGGCGAGCGCGCCGGCGATGCGGCCGAAGAGCCCGGCATGATCCTCGGTGTAGATCGTCACTTCGGTCACCGCGCGCTGCGGCAGGGGTTCGGAGGACACCACCAGCCGCTCGCCACGCGCCTCGGCCGTCCGGATCATGGCCGCGTGGCGGGCATGGGTTTCTGGATCGAAGGAAAGCCAGTAGCTCGGATAGCCGAGAGCGAGAAAATGCTGGAGATCTTCCGCCGGCCAGTCGGACAGCAGATCGGCGAGGGCGGCGCGGGCGCGATTGACGCGCGTGTCGCGTTCGGTGGTGGCAAGGCCGCCTTCGAGAACCTCCATGACGCGGCCGAAGACTTCGCGCAGCAAGGTCGCTTTCCAGCCATTCCATACTTTGGGCGAGACGGCGCGCATATCGGCGACCGTCAGCACCAGGAGAAGGCGGAGACGCTCGGGCGACTGGATGGTGTCGGCGAGATCGAGAATGGTTTTCGGATCGTCGATATCGCGTTTGAACGCGGTCTGGCTCAGGAGCAGATGATGGAGCACGAGCCAGGAGACCATTTCGGTCTCTTCCGCCGAAAGCCCGAGCAAGGGGCCGACTTCGAGCGCGATCTCGGCGCCGATTTCGGAATGATCGCCGCCGCGCCCCTTGGCGATGTCGTGCAGCAGCATCGCGACGTAAAGCGCGCGGCGTGATTGCAGATGATCGACGAGGCCGGTCGCGACGGGAGCGATTTCGGCGAGGTCGCCCTGTTCGAGGAGGTTGAGCACGCGGATCGCCTCGATCGTGTGCTCATCGACGGTGAAGACGTGATAGGTGTCGAACTGCATCTGTCCGACGACGCGCGCCCAATCGGGCAGGAAGCGCGAGAGAAACCCGGTTTCGTTCAAGACGCTGAGCCAATGGGCACCATCGGGCCGGGCCGGGGCATGGCGATGGACTGAGGGCCTGCGCCCGCAGAGGAGATCGAGAAACATCGCCGCCGCCTCGGGATCATGGCGAAGCTGGATGCCGGCGCGCTCGTTGCGGATCAGGGCGCGAAGCGCGAGCGGGTGCAGCTCAAGCCCGCGGTCGCGGGCGATTTGCAAAAGGCGCAGCGCCTGGCGGGGTTCGCGCTCGAAGCCGCGGCCGGGTGCGGCGAGAAGCTTGCCATCGGCGAGCACGAAGCCGGCCTCGAGCAGCGCGGGATCGGTCTCAGCGGCGAGCGCCGGCGGGCCGAGGGCGGCGCGCAGCAAAGCCGGCTCGAGGACGCCCGAGAGGCGGAGAATTTCGCGCGCGGTGAGGAAATAATGCCGCATGAAACGCTCGACCCCGTCCTGGCGGCCGTGGCGGGTATAGCCCATGCGCGCGCCAATGACCGGCTGGAGATCGAAGGTCAGCCGCTCCTCGGCGCGGCCGGCGACGTAGTGGAGATGAAAGCGGAGCGTCCAGAGAAAATTCCAGGACCGCTTGGCGAGACGCATCTCGGTATCGGTCAGGAGATGGCCGGCCGGCCCCTCCCCCGCCGCGAGATCCTCGAAGCGCTCGATGCCGAGGGTTGCGCGCGCGATCCAATAAAGCGTCTGCAGATCGCGGAGGCCGCCGCGGCCCTCCTTGATGTTGGGCTCGACGAGGAAGGGGCTGTCGCCGAAACGGCGATGGCGCGCCTCGCGCTCGGCCTGCTTCGCGGCGATGAATTCCCCCGGGGTCGCGGCGCAGAATGCGGTGAAGCGGGTTTTGAAATCATCGAAGAGAGCGCGCTCGCCGGCGAGGAAGCGGGCATCGAGCAGCGTCGTGCGGATGGTGGCATCGGCGGCGGCGGCGTCGAGACATTGCCCGACCGAGCGCGTCGCGTGGCCGACCTTGAGGCCGAGATCCCAAAGGAAATAGAGCATGAACTCGACGATG